>DMJJ01000187.1:2610-17115 GCA_003452185.1 Verrucomicrobiales bacterium
GACCTGCGGAGGGGATGTTCAACGACGGGGTGCAGACCCCGGTGTTCGACACGGCGGTGAATCTTGGGTCCCTCGGCGAGGCGGCGAACGCCACCTACAGCGGGGCGGTGCACCCGGTGCCGACGGGCCTGGTGGCGGACGGGGGAACAGCGGCATCGATGAAGGGGGGAGCGAGTGTGCGGGTGGCATTCAACGCCGACCTCAACCCTTCGGAGAGTTTTACCGTGGAGGCGTGGCTGAAGCCCGCTGTCTCCTTCACCGACTCGACGCTGACCTGTGCGCTCTCGTCGGGGCACTTCGCCAGCCCTCGCGCCGGGTGGCTCATTTACCAGAGCGCGGGGGGATTCAACTTCCGGACCTACAACCAAAACGGCACCGCCACATCCCTCAATATCACGGGGGGCGGACCGCTGGTGGCCGGATCGTGGTACCACGTCGTGGCGGTGTTTGATGGGACGCAGGGGATTGTGTACGTCAACGGAACCGAGGTTGCCCGCGGCGACTCCACCGGCTACATCGCCCCGCAGGACGGGGTCTTCGCGGTCGGGATGCGGGCCGACGGCAGCTTCGGCTGGTCGGGCACGGCCGATGAACCGGCGTTCTATTCGGTGGCCCTGAGCCCCGAGCAGATTCTCGCCCACTATACCGCGGGAAGCACGGCGGCACCGGCGAAGTCCTATGAGGCGACGGTCCTGGCGGACCAGCCGCTGGGGTTCTGGCGGCTCAATGAACCGGTGTTCGTCTCCCCCGTGGCCAAGAACGACGGGAGCCTCGGTGCGGCGGCGAACGGCTCCTATCGGGGGGCGGCGGTCAATGCGTCCGAGGCACCGAAGGGGCCGGCGTTCACCGGGTTTGAGGACGACAACACCTCCCTCGACCTTGACGGCGCCAGCGGCTATGTGGGCACCGCGCTTTCGCTCCTGAACGATCTTTCGCAGTTCACCATCACCGGCTGGGTGCGGCGTGGGGCTGACCAGGCAAGTCGGACAGGCCTCTGGGGGCAGAACGATCGCGTTGAGGTCGGTTACATCGACAACAACACCATTCAGGTCTGGACCGATGCGAATCTCGACGTGCGTCCCAATCCCTTCCCCAACGAGGAATGGGATCATCTCGCGGTGGTCTGCGACGGGCCTACCATCACGGTTTACACGAACGGGGTGCTGGCGGGGACCCGCTCCCAGACCCTTCCGGCCAACAACAGTTTTCTCTTCAACATCGGCGGCGGCGGCGTGTTTGACGGGGGTGGAAACTACTTCAAGGGCCAGATCGACGAAGTGGCCGTGTTCGCGAAGCCCCTCTCGGCGTCGGACATCTGCAACCAGTACGGCGCGGCGGTTCCGACCCCTCCCAGCATCAGCACCCAACCGCTCCCGGTGACGATCTACGCCGGAGACACAATCGTTGCCTCCGTCGAAGCCTGCGGAAGCCCCGATCTGAGTTACCACTGGTTCCGGGGCACGACCGAGGTGGCCGTCACCTCGGTTCCGACCCTCTCCCTTCCGGGGGCGAAGGAGACCGACAGCGGCACCTACAGTGTCAGCGTGCGGAACGATGTGGGGGTGGCCGACAGCGACGGTTTCGACATCGTGGTGCTGGCCGCCTCGGCCCCGATCATTGAGGTGGCCCCGGTTTCGTTCACCCGATACGAGGGGGCGACCGCGGCCCTGAAGGTCAAGGTCACAGGCACCCCTCCCTTCGGCTATCAGTGGCAGTTCAAGGGGGCAAACATCTCCGGAGCCACATCCGACACCCTGCTCTTCTCCTCGCTCAAGGCAACGGACGCCGGCAACTACCGCGTCGTGGTGACCAATCCGATCGGGAGCACCCCCTCGGCGGATGCGGTTCTCACGGTCCTCGTCCCGCAGCCCGGGAGCTATGCGGCATCGATCGTCGGAACCCATCCGACGGCCTACTGGCCCCTGAATGAAACCGCCGGGCCGACGGCCTTCGACTACGCCGGGGGCCTGGATGGAACCTATAACAACTACGCGTTTGGGACCGAGGCTCCCTTTGATGGAACGAGCAGCTTCGTCGGGACCCCCGCCACCCTGAACAACGACGGCGCGTTCACCCTCAGCGGATGGGTCCGCCGTGGCGGCCACCAGGGGGACCGGACAGGGCTCTTCGGGCAGAACGATCTTGTTGAGTTCGGGTTCATCGATGACGGGACCATCGAGGCCTACATCAATGCGGTGGGGAACTCGATCGACATCGCGAGCCCGATCGCGGACGGCGAGTGGGCGTTCCTGGCCCTCACGGGCGACGCCGGCAAGGTCCGCCTCTACGTTAACGGGGTGGAGGCGGCGAACCTCGACTCCGGTGTGGCGACCTACGGCAGCAGTGCCTTCACCCTGAACATCGGCGGGGGCGGGATCTTTGACGACAAGGCGAACTACTTCCTGGGGGCGATCCACGACGTCGCCCTGCATACCCGGGCGCTGACGAGCTCCGAGGTCTGCTCCCTCTATCAGGCCGGCTCCGGCATCGTGGCGACGGTCAAGGTGGAGTCGGGGGGCGCGACCATCGAGGATGTGAAGCCGGCGGGAACGCCGCACACAGCCCAGGGGAAGGCGGCTCACTGGCTCGCGGCCGATGGGGCCCGTCAGGGGGTGCTGGAGTTCAGCGCGACCGGGGGCAGCCAGGTGGTCATTCCGGCCGATCCGGATTTTAACACCACCACCGGGACATTCGCCTTCTGGGTGCAGACCTCCGGGACCACGGGTCCCGGGAATGACGGGGCGATCCTGTTCGACCGCCGCACGAGCGCGGGCGACGTCCTCGTGCAGAACGACGACGGCACCCTGTTTGTGCAAGCCAACGGGGGTTCTGGCACGGTCAACAGCTTCAGCAGCACGGGGGCCATCGCCGACGGCGCCTGGCATCACGTGGCCTACGTGTATGATCAAGCCAATGGCGGAGCGACCACCCTCTACATCGACGGCGCCGCCTCGGGGACGCAGGCAGCCTCCGGCGCCTGGAAGTGGATCCCCGACCAACAGATCGAGATCGGGCGGAGTCATGACGGGTACTGGAAGGCGTTCAACGGAAAGATGGATGACTTCCGGATCTACAATCGCCCCCTGACCGACACCGAGATCGCATCGGTGGCGAAGGGGGATGGTGCCACGCCCGTGGCAGCGGACGCCCTCGTAGCGCGCTATTCATTCGACCGCATCCCGGGTGGGGTGACCCTGCGGTGGGAGTGCGGCGTGCTGCAGGCGACCGACGAGTTGAAGAGCTCCGGCACCCTCTGGACCGACGTCACCGATGCCGTCTCCCCGTACTCGGTCGGGGCGACTCCGGGGGCCCATTACTATCGACTCCGCCCGTAAGGGGCGGGGTTCGTTAAAGCGCACAAGGGCCGGAGGGCATCCCCTTCCGGCCCTGTTTCTTTCCACCCCTCGCCCGCGGAGTCAGCTGCTTTCGCTAGGGCAGGGCTCGGACGAGCCATGCCCCCTCCCAAGCAGGTATCCCATCCCCGACAAAACCCTTTCTCAGTCCCCGCCTCTGCGCCTCTGCGTCACCGCGATTCCAAAGAGAACAGCGGACGTGCATGAACAGGCCCCTGGGCCCCCTTCAAGCCAGAGCCGATCGCAGCGAGCGGCTCCGACCGGGACCCACGCTCCGTTCGGCTGAACCTGGAAGGGATGTGGGCAAGTCTATCCACGCCCCCTCTTCTCCTCCTTGAAATCGCAGTGACGCAGAGACGCGGGGGACGCGGACTGCAGGGGGTGAAGAACGCGGCTCGATACGGAAGAGCATTTACCCCTCGGTCTCGCCCGCCTCTCCCTCCCACTTCCAACCGCACCCTTCGCGAAACGCACGTGACATTTGGCCCCTCTTCCTGTCGGATCTATCACAACACACGCATCACCCGACCCCCCTGCTCGTTTGAATTCACCAATGGGCAATTCGCAGGCTCAAGGGATCCGGGGCCGCCCTGAGGAGGCGCCCCAGTTGCTGGAGAGCCTTGTCCGCCGGGCGGAAGCCGCGGGAGCGAGCGACATTCATTTGCAGCGGGTGGGGGATGGGGCGGAGGTGGCGTTCCGCCTCGACGGCGTGCTGGCACCGGTCAGCACGCTTCCGGCCGAGGTGACGGAACGGGTTTTCGGCCGGATCAAGTACCTGAGCCGGCTCCGGACCTACCAGTCGACGCTTCCCCAGGAGGGGCGGATCGACCGTGCGGAGATCGGCTCCCGTGGCGACCTGCGCGTGGCCACGTATCCCACGGTGACGGGGGAGAAGATTGTCCTCCGGCTTTTCCTGGAGTCGTCGGGTCGACGGCTCTCCGAGCTCCATCTCTCCCCTCCGATCCTCTCCCTGCTCGAGCGATTCCTGCGCTCTCCCTCGGGGTTGCTCCTGTTGACCGGGCCTGCCGGAAGCGGCAAGACGACCACGATCTACGGATGCCTGAGGCATCTTCTGGAACTCGGGGGACGGCATGTCATCACGATCGAGGATCCGGTGGAGCAGGTGCTTCCCGGGCTGATGCAGACCGAGGTGAATGAGGGGGCGGGGCTGACCTTCGCCACGGCCGCACGGCATCTGCTCCGGCAGGATCCGCAGGTGCTGGTCGTGGGGGAGATCCGGGATGAGGAGACTGCGGGCGTGGTGGTTCGGGCTGCGCTGACGGGCCACCTGGTGATCTCCACCCTCCATGCCGGGTCGTGCCACGGCGTGGTGGAGCGCCTGCTGGGGCTCTGCTCCGACCGTCAGTCGGCCATCGCCGCCCTCTCCTTGATCCTCAACCAGCGGCTCCTGCGGCAGGTTTGCCCGGGGTGTGCGGGGCGGGGATGTGAGCGCTGCCTTCACTCGGGCCACCTTGGAAGAATCCCGGCCGTTGAGTGGTGTGCCGTGGGGGAGACGCAGCGGGCGAGACTCCGGGCGGGGGATGTCGGGTCGATCCGGCCCGGGTGTCCCTTGTCGGCCGTGGCCCGGGAACTGGTGGCCGCCGGCAGGACCACGGAGGCGGAGCGAGTTCGTGTGCTGGGACCCGCGGAGGGGATTGAGGAGTCGGGCGAGGGGAATTGAATGAACCTGGATGAATTTGCGTTTGTGAACCGGCAGCTGGCCGGGATGCTCCGTGCCGGGATCCCGCTCGAGGGGGGACTGAGCCAGCTCGCCCGGTCGATGCAGCAGGGGGATCTCCGGGCGGAGCTCGAGGGGCTGGAGCGGGATCTTGGCCAGGGGGTTCCGTTGAGCGAGGCGCTGCGCGCGCGCCGGTTTCCCCCTCTGTACGCGTCGATGCTTCAGGTGGGGCAGGCGGGAAACGAGCTGCCGGGCGTTCTTCTGCTCCTCGCGGACTACTACCAGCGGACAAACGATCTCTGGATGCGGCTCAAAGGGCTTCTGGTCTATCCCGCGATCCTCCTGGGGGTCTCCCTCCTTCTCTCGACCACCGTGGCGGTCATCTACTCCTCGCTGTTCCGGGCGGTTGGGGAGGATTTGCAGGCGGGTTTCACGATGCCTTTGCCTCCCCCGGGGATGGCTCTCCTGTGGTTTCAGATCTGGCTCCCCGTGGGACTTCTGGCACTGCTGGCGGCGGCCTTGGGGGTGGCCGTGAGGGTGAGGGGATGGCGTGATTGGTGTGAGTGGCGGGTTCCCGGGTTCCGCGAGGCGCGGATCACCCGCCTCGCCCGCACGATGCATCTCCTCCTGGCGCGGGGCGCCTCGATGGGCGAGGCGGTGGAGTTCCTGCGGAGCCTGGAATCGGGCGGGCTTCTGGGAAGGGAGCTCGGGATGTGGCATTCGCGGCTCTCAGGCGGGGTGACGCGGTTCCAGGACCTGACGGCCGGGTCCCGCATCCTTCCCCCGCTGTTCGGCTGGGTGGTGGGTGGGGAGCCCGGGAACTGGGCCGAGGGTTTCCTCCGGGCCTCCGAGATGTACCACGCGCGGGCGATCCATCGGATCGAGCTCTGCCTCTTCGCCGCCCTCCCGACGTCGGTCGTGACCCTCGGGATCCTGATCCTGAGCCAGTTCTCCCCGCTGCTGATGCTCTTGTCGCGTCAGATGCAGGCGATCGGGGATGTCGGCCCATAACCTCTCAATGACGCTGCTGGCACAGGTTGGGTGGATGGAGGTGATCGACCAGCTCCCGGTGGAGTCGCTGGCCCGCGTGTTCGTGGGGGGGGTGGTGCTCCTCGCTTATCTCACGGCCCCATACCTGACCTACTACCTGGTCAGCCTCCCGCTCCGGCGTCGGGAGCGGGCGAGCCGGCTGCTCGACGTCGTGCAGGAGGGGTTGAAGCGGGGGCAGGGGATTGAGATGACGTTCCGGGAGGTGGCCGCCTGTGGTGATCATTCGATGGGGATTCGCTTTGGGAGGGTGGCGGAGCGGCTTGCCTCGGGGGTTTCGTTTCCCGAGGCGCTGGAGGCCTCGCTGAACTACCTTCCCCCGCAGGTGGAGCGGATGCTGGTGGCGGGGTGGCGGCTGGGTGATGTGGGGAGGGTGCTTCCTGTTTGCCGCCGGCTTCTGGGCGACGCCGGGTCGCAGACGCGCGCCGCCCTGAACTATCTCCTCCTGCTGGTGATGGGAATCCTGCCCGTGCTTCCACTGGTGGTGGGGGTGCTCCAGATCTGGGTGCTGCCCCGTTTCAAGATGATCCATGCGGACCTGGCCCCGTTGGGCCCGGAGGCCCACGGGGTGCCGTTCGGGATCCTGGAGAGCCGCCTGTTGGTGCTGATTCCCGTGGGGGTCATGGCGGTGTTCGACCTTTGTGTGGTCACCTATCTTGCCGGACCGTGGATCCGTCGCCTGGTGCAACCCCGGGCTTGGCCCCTCTTCGATTGGATTGCGTGTGCCATCCCGTGGCGGTGGAAGCGGATGCAGCGGGATTTCTGCGGGCTTCTCGCCCTGATGCTTGATGCGGGGCTCACCGAGACGGAAGCGTTGAAGGCTGCGGCCGACGGGGTGTCCAACCTGGTGTTCCAGGCCCGTGTCCGGCGGCTCCTCGAAAAGTTGGAGGCCGGGGTCTCCCTGATGGAGGGGCTTCGGGAGATCGACCCCCGGGGGGAGTTGGAATGGAGAATGGCCGCGGCGGCGCGCGCTTCCGGGGGGTTCGCCCGGAGTCTCGAGGGATGGCTGGGAGCCCTCGATGCGCAGGCGTTCCACCAGGAGCAGGCCGCGGCCCAGACCCTCACCTCGGTGATGGTGATCCTGAATGGAGCCGTGGTCGGGGTGTTCTGCGTGGGGGTGTTCCAGTTCATCGGCAGCCTGATCGAGGAGGCCTCCCTATGGTGATGCACGTGCTCAACGCGCCGCCGCGGGCCGTTCCCCGTCATCGCCGGGGCGGGATGCTGACGACGGAGCTGATCGTCGCCCTGGCGTTGCTGGGGGCGCTGCTGATTCCGATGTCCTTTGGATTCCTTCTCGAGGGGAAGCTCCTCCGCAGGGCGTACGTCGATGCGGTCGCCATGGAGATCCTGGACGGGGAGATGGAGGTTTTGGCTGCGGGGAACTGGCAACGATTCTCCCCCGGGGAGCATCTCTACCTGGTGACGGCAGCGGCGACGACGAATCTTCCGCCGGGCCGGTTTCTCCTGACCCGCTCGGCCACGCAGCTTCGGCTCGAATGGCGTCCGGATCCCCCGGGGCGAAGCCGGCCCCAGAGCCGGGAGGTACGGCTGCCATGAAACCCTCGATCGACTTGGGGCGTGGGCTGCGGGCCGCGGGCTTCTCCCTCCTGGAGTGCGTTGTCTATATCTCCGTCCTGATGATCATCCTGGTGCTTGGAATGGAGGCGTACTATCGAACGGACAAGGCGGCCCGCGCGGTGGCGGGGAACGCCTCCGACATCCTCGGGGTGGTAAATGCCGGGGAACGGTGGCGGCGGGATGTCCGCCGGGCCACTGCGCCGGTGAGGGTGGAGTCGACGCCAGACGGGTTCCTGTGCCGCATTCCGCAGCCCGATGGGGAGGTGGAATACAGTCGTCGGGGGGAGGGGGTCTGGAGGCGTGCGCCGGGGGGGAAGTCTCCCGAATTGGTGGTGACACGGGTGGTCGACTCCCGCGTGATCGAGGAGCCACGCAACCCCGTCCCGGCCTTGCGATGGGAGCTGGAGCTCCGGCCGCAAGGTGCCGGGGGAAAGCTTAGACCCCTCTTTTCGTTCCTGGTCCCGGTACCGGCGGTGCCGGGATCCCGATCCGCCCCATGAAACCGAAGCCCTCCAGTCCATTCCCGCTTCGTGGCAGGCCTTCGCAGGGTGCCTCTGCCGTGCTCGTGGTGGTCATCCTCCTGGCCCTGATCACCCTGTACGGCCTCCTGACGGTGGAGCGGTTGACTGCGTTGCAACGGGGATTGCGGCGGGTGGAGCAGCAACAGTTGCAGAAGTTCGAGGCCCCCGCCCGGGTTCCCTGAGGACGGGAGAAAAGCTTGTGAATCAACCCCCAAAGGGCCATAAAGGGGTCAATGGTTCCAACGGTTCTTCGCCCGGCGTCCGCCGCTGCCGCTCCCGCGTCGTCGCAGGTGCGCGAACGGCATGTGGTGGCGTTTCGAGGGATGCTCCTGGGCCGGCTGTTTGATGAGAAGTTCGCAAGCCTCTACCGTGGGGGAAAGATCCATGGCGGGGTGTTCCTTGGGCGGGGCCAGGAGGCTCTCAGCGTCTCGGTCGGCCTGAGCCTCCGGCGGGGCGATGTGTTCGCCCCGCTGATTCGCGACATGGCGGGCCGCCTTGCCTTTGGCGAACCCCTCCTGGATGCCGCGCGCACTTACCTCGGCTCCCCCCTGGGCCCGATGCGGGCGAGGGACGGGAACGTCCACCGGGGACGCCCCAGGGAGGGGCTCATCCCGATGATTTCACACCTCGGCGCCATGATCAGCGTGGTCAACGGGGCCCTCATGGCCCGGCGACTCCAGGGGAAAGCGGGGTTCGTCGGAGCCACCTGCATCGGGGATGGGGCGACCTCCACCGGGGCGTTCCATGAGGCCCTGAACCAGGCCGCCGTCGAACGGTTGCCGGTGGTAGTCGTGGTGGCCAACAACCAGTATGCCTACTCCACCCCGAACTCCCGGCAGTTCGCCTGCAGGTCGTTGGTGGACAAGGCCGTGGGATATGGTGTGACGGGGCACACGCTCGATGGAACCGACCTCTCTGCCTGTCTCGAGGGGGTTGGCAGGGCGGTCGATCAGGCCCGCTCGGGCAACGGCCCCCAGTTGATCGTCGCGCGGCTGCTCCGGCTTTGCGGTCATGGGGAACATGATGACTCGTCGTACATCGACCCGAAGCTCCGGAACTCCCCCCTGGGGGCCGATTGCTTGAAGGTCGCCGAGGACCGCCTGCTTGAGCAGGGGTGGGCCCGCCCGGAGGAGGTCGATCAGTGGAGGGCCGAATGCGTTGCCCGGATTGAGGAGGCGATCGCCACGGTCCAGCGGGAGTCCCCGCCCGATCCCTTTCAGGAGGATTGGTCAGCCCTCGCCACCCGCCACCTCATCGAGCAGCGGGGGACCCTGTGAGCATCACGTATCTCGAGGCGATTCGAGCCGCGCAGGCGAAGGCTCTGGCTGAGGATCCCCGGGTCTACATCTACGGCCAGGATGTAGGGGCGTTTGGCGGTGCGTTCAAGGCGACCAAGAACCTGGCCCAGGAGTTCCCGGGTCGCGTCCTGGATGCTCCGATCAGCGAGGATGCGATGGTCGGTTCCGCCGTCGGGGCGGCGATCGAGGGGCTGAGGCCGATCATCGAGATGCAGTTTGCGGACTTCTCCACCGTCGGCTTCAACCAGATCATCAACCAGGCGGCCACCCTCCATTGGCGGACCCAGGTCCCCTGTCCCGTCGTGGTCCGCCTTCCCTGCGGGGGGACCTCCGGCAGCGGCCCGTTCCACAGCCAGACGATGGAGGCGATCTATGCCCACTACCCGGGGCTCGTGGTCCTTACCCCCGCCACCGTTGAGGATGCCTACAGCATGCTGCTTGAGGCGGTGGCCATCGATGACCCGGTGATTTTCTGCGAGCACAAATACCTCTACTACCATCTGAAGGCCGAGGGTCTCCCGACCGAGGCCCTGCCGGTGGGGAAGGCCCGGATCGCGCGTCCAGGCCGCGACCTGACACTTGTGGCCTACAGCGCCATGGTGCACGAGGCCCTCGAGGTGGCGCAGGAGTTTGCCGGGGAGGGGACCGAGATCGAGGTCGTGGATCTTCGATCGGTCAAGCCGCTCGACACCGACACCGTGATGGCCTCGGTGGCCCGGACCGGCCGGCTGCTCTGCGTGGGGGAGGCCTTTCCCTGGGGCGGCGTGACCGCGGAGGTCATCGCCCGGGTGGCCACCGAGGGTTTTGATCTTCTCGACGCCCCTCCGCAGCGGCTGAATGCCAAGGATACGCCGGTTCCGTATCATCCCGACCTCTGGGCCATTCACCGACCCACCGCCCGAAGCATCGCGGCGGCGGCCCGCTCCGTGCTCCGGTCCTGAGACACCCCCCCCACGTCCGCCCCGCGGTATCGCGGTTGACGCGCGCGTCGTGGGTGCGGCAGGGGCGAGGGTACCCTTTTCCACATCCCTTCCAGGTTCGGCCGGACGGAGCGTGGGTCTCGGTCGGGGGGGCCTCGCTTGGATCGGCTCTAGCTTGAAGGGGGCCCGGGTGCCTGTTCATGCACGTCCGTTGTTCTCTTTGGAATCGCGGTGACGCTGAGGCGCAGAGGCGCGGGCTGAACAGGGTTGTTGTTGGAGATGGAGGCTTGATTCCCGCCCGGGTTTCGATACGGTCCTCCCAACCCACTCCACCGGCTTGCAATTGTTGTGCTCCATTGGCGGCCCTTGTTGTGTCGTCTGCCGACGGCGCGATTCGATATTCGTTCGCTCCTCCCTCCCACCCCGTTTTATATGACCCCCACCCGATTCAACGGAACCCGTGCGTTGTCGCTCTGCCTCTCCCTGTTGGCCACGAGCCTCGTGATTCAGCCTCCGGAGGCCCGGGGGCAGGCGACGCCGGCGTACGGGATCGCCCAGGAGATCTACACCAACCTCTCCGCGGTGGCGTATCCCCCCGACTATTCCTTCACCAACACGCCGGCGAACATCTCAAAAGTCCTCTCCGGCGCCTTCTCCACGTCCAATCAGAGTGATCGCTACGGCGAGCGGCTGAGGGCCTTTCTCCTTCCCCCCGTGACGGGGAACTACGTCCTGGGCATTTCTTCCGACGAGTGGTCGGACCTCTCCCTCAGCACCGATGAGACCCCCGAGGGGCGGGTCCGCGTGGCGAACGTCAACAACGCCACCGCTCCGAAGGACTACACCGCGGAGCCGAACCAGCTCTCAGCCCCGATCCTCCTGGAGGGGGGGCGGCGATACTTCCTCGAGGTGCTCCATCGGGACGGGGTGGGCCCCGATTCCCTGGACATCCAATGGTTGTTGCCCGACGGGTCGCTGGAAAGCTCGATTGCGGTGAAGCCCTCCGGCCGCGCCGAGCGCCTGATCCCGTTCCGGCCCTCGACCCTTTCGGCTCCGGCATTCCTGAAGCAGCCGACCAACACCCCGGTGGTCGAAGGGCGTGGCGCCACCCTCGTGGTGCTGGCGGCGAACCAGACTCCCCTGAGCTACCAGTGGCAGATGGGCGGGGTGGACATCCCCGGCGCGACGAAGTCGATTCTGGTCGTTCCCAAGGTCACACAGGCGCAGCATGGCGGGAAGACCTTCCGGTGCGTGGCCACCAACAGCCTTGGTTCCTCCAACACGACCGAGGTCTCGTTCCTGGTCGCCCCCGACACCCTCGCCCCGACCGTGACCGGGGTGGCGTCGATTGGAGGCTCGGGAGTGCTTGTGACTTTTTCCGAAGGGGTGGAGTCGTCGACGGCGACTTCGGCCTCCAACTATCAGATTCCCGGGGTTTCCATCCTCGGGGCGACCCTTGCAGCGAACGGCTACCAGGTCGTGTTGAAGACTTCGGCCCTCGTGGATGGGGGGGCGTACGTTCTCGGGGTTTCCGAAGTGACCGACCTGGCGGGCCTGCCTGTGGCCCCGGGCCTGCAGGTTTCGTTCACCGCCCAGCAATTCTACAGCCTCTCCCTGGGGGGGCCGTCCACGCTGGGAACGATGGTCCGTGCCGGCAATGGGTACGACATCACTGCCGCGGGGGCGGACATCGGGGGGAAGACCGACCAGTTTTTCTACGCCTGGGCCCCCCGGGGCGGGGATTTTGATGTTCAGGTCCGGGTGGCGTCCGTTGGCTTGAGCGACCTTCTGGCGCGGGGGGGATTGATGGCCCGGGAGGAGCTCTCGACCACCAGCCGTTTCGCGGCGGTGTTTGCGACCCCCTCCCTGAACGGCTGTTTCTTTGAATCCCGGATTGGACCGGCCAAGGATCCGGTCATCTCGGGCAACGTTCCCGTGAATTATCCCGGTACCTGGCTGAGGCTCCAGCGGAGCGGGAATACCTTCCGGGGGTACGCAAGCCCGGACGCTGTCAACTGGAAGGCGCTGGGAAGCGTTGTGATGGGGATGCCTGAGTATCTTTACCTCGGCGTGGCGGTGAGCTCCCACACCACCAACTTGACGACGGGGGTGCAGGTGCGCGACCTCGAGGATGCAACCGGCCGGGGATTTGGAGAGCCCCGGCGGCCTGAGCGGGAGTCCGCAGGACCCGCGAGCCGCCGCACCGGGCTGACCATCTCCGAGGTTCACTACCACGCCCCCTCCCGGGCCGATGGACGCCTGCTTGAGTTCGTGGAGATCTTCAACAGCCAGCCCTTTTTCGAGGACATCGGAGGCTACACCCTGACGGGGGACATCCAGTTCACCTTCCCCACGAACACTCTCATCCAGGCTGGGTCCTACATTGTGGTGGCCCGAGCGCCGGCGGACATCGAGGCGGTGTACGGGCTCACGGGCGTCTTTGGGCCGTACGGCGGAGCGCTCCAGTCGGCCCCCGGTCGGGTGCAATTGCGGAATGAGCTCGGGGGAATCTTCCAGGATGTGAGTTTCGAAACCGACGGCCCCTGGCCGGTCTCGGCCGATGGAGCGGGGCACTCCCTCGTGCTGGCCCATCCCTCCTTTGGTGAGGGGGATGTCCGGGCCTGGAGCGCGAGCGACCGGATCGGGGGAACGCCCGGCGGGGCGGATTACCTCCAGCCCGACCCGTTGCGGGGGGTGGTGATCAATGAGTTTCTCGCGAATCCCGACACCCAGCAGGTCGAGTTCCTGGAGCTGTTCAACTCAACCCCTGCCGCCATCGACCTTTCCGGCGCCTACCTCACGGACAGCGCCTCGACGAACAAGTACAGGATCCCCCAGGGGGTCCGGATCGATGGCCGCGGGTTCATCCAGTTTCCCTCCTCCTCGCTCGGGTTTGGGATCAGCTCGGCGGGAGAAAGCCTCTATCTGGTGAACCCGTCGCAGACCCGGGTCATCGACGCCATCCGGTTCAAGGGATCGGCGCGCGGCGTCTCCCAGGGAAGATCGCCCGACGGGGCCTCCGGGATCGTGGAGCTGGCCACCCCCACGGGCGGCGCCCCGAATTCATCCCGCAAGAACCGCGACATCGTGATCAACGAGATCATGTATGCGCCGATCTCGGCCGACAGCGACGATGAGTTCATCGAGCTCTACAACAAGGGAACCCAGCCCGTGAGCCTTGGGGGCTGGAAGCTCACGCATGCGGTGGCGTTCACCTTCCCGACCAACGCGGTCATCCCGCCCGACGGCTACGTGGTGGTGGGGCGCAACGTGGCGCGACTCCTCGCGAACTATGGCAACCTGTCGCTGCAGAACACCTTCGGGAACTACAATGGGTCGCTTGGAAACTCGGGCGATGACCTGCGGCTGGAGATGCCCGAGGGGGTGCCCGGGGTCGACGCCCGCGGGAATCCCGTCACCAACCTGGTTCATGTGGTCGTGAACGAGGTTGCCTACAGGTCGGGCGGGCGCTGGGGACGCTGGGCTGACGCCGGTGGCAGCAGCCTGGAGCTCATCGATCCCCGGTCCGACAACCGGCAGCCCTCCAGCTGGGCCGACAGCGATGAGACCCGCAAGGGGGCTTGGACCACGATCGAGCGGACCGGGTTCCTTGACCTGGGGGGAATGGCGGATCCGACCGAGGTGCATATCTTCCTGCAGGATGCCGGCGAGGCGCTGGTCGATGATCTTGAGATCTTCCCGACCGCCAATCCTGTGAACGTGGTCAAGGATGCCGGCTTTGAGGATGCCAACCTCTCCCCGGCCTGGACCGTGCTGGGGACGCACGAGGCGACGACTTTGGAAAAGGGGGATGCGTTCTCCGGCAACCAGTCGCTTCACATCCGGGCGAGCGGGCGTGGGGACATCGGGGGGAACAAAATCCGCTCCTCGGTGGGGTTCACGAAGGCGCTCAACAAGTCGGTCTTCGCCACCATCCGCGCCAAGGTGCGATGGCTTGCGGGCAACCCCTATATCATGGTCCGCCTCTATGGAAACTACCTGGAGTGCCCCGCCCTGCTCAACTTGCCCAAGAACCTTGGGACACCCGGGGCTCGCAACAGCCGGAGGGTTTTGAACGCCGGTCCGACCCTCTTTGACGTCAGCCACTTC
>DMJJ01000544.1 GCA_003452185.1 Verrucomicrobiales bacterium
CCCCCCCCGACCCCGCCTTGGCCTTGCCCTCTCGTGTGGTGCCGCCAAGGGGTTGGCCCACATCGGGGTGATCCAGGTGCTGGAGGAGAACGGGATCCAGGTCGACATCATCGCGGGCTCCAGCATGGGGGCCTACATCGCCGCGGTCTGGGGGTTTGGGCACGACGGGCTCGAGATGGAGCGGCTGGCGCGGAAGAACGAGGGGCGGTTCGGGCTTCGTCGGCTGATTGATCCGGTTTTCCCGCCCCGTCAGGGGTTCCTTCGCGGTGAGGCGATCAAGGCCCGGTTGCAGGAGGTGATCGGGGAGCGGCACTTCAGCGACCTGGTGAGGCCGGTGCGGATCGTGGCCACGGACCTCAACACCCTCGAGCGCGTGGTGTTCACCAAGGGGGAGGTCGCCACAGCCGTCCACGCCAGCATCGCAATCCCGGGCATCTGCGTGCCGGTGGCCGTCGGCGACCGGACCTACATGGACGGGGGGATCTCGGACCCTTTGCCGGTTGATGTCCTGAGGGAGATGGGCATCGAGAAGGTGATCGCAGTGAACGTGATCCCTCCGCCAAGTTTCATGCGCTGTGCCGAGGAGCGGCAGCGGGAGCAGGCCGTCATGCAGGGAAGACACGAGGGGATCCTTGGACGGGTGAGCCGGCGACTGAACTACTTCGCCCCCGGGAACATCCTCGACACCATGATGCGGGCCGTCCACGGGGCCCAGCTCCGGGTGGCGGAGACCGCCTGCCGCCAGGCCGACGTCGTGTTGCGGCCGCTTGCGCTGGATGCCAGCTGGATCGAATTCAACAAGCCGATGAAGTACATCGAGCTCGGCCGCCGCGTGGCCGAGGAGCACCTCGACGAGATCAAGGAACTCGTCCTCCAGGGAACCGCCGACCATGAACACCAGGATGCTGAGAGAGCAGTGGGCTCAATTGCCTGAGGCCGAGGTCCGCCGCCTGCAGGCCTCCCGGCTCCGGGACTACCTGCGCCGGACCGTCCTTCCGTTCTCACCCCATTACCGGGAGCTCTTCAAGCAGGCGGGCCTGGGGCCTGACTCCATCCGGACGGTCGATGACCTGAGGCGGCTCCCCTTCACTTCGAAGATCGACCTCGTGAACAGCCCCGACCATCCGCAGCGCTCCCGGGAGTTCATTCTGGTCCCGGATCCCGCCCTGCTGGCCCGTCGTCCCTCGACCCTTGTGCGGGCGCTCCTGCGGGGGCGGGAGAGGGTGAAGGAAGGGTTTGAGCGGGAGTTTCGGCCGATCTTCATGACCTCCACCACAGGCCGCTCCGCCGACCCGGTCCCGTTCCTGTACTCGGCGCACGACCTGGGGAACCTCGCCCTTGCCGGGCGACGCCTGTTCGAAGTCTGCGGCGCCCGCCGCGACATGCGGCTCATGAATCTTTTCCCGCATGCCCCCCACCTGGCCTACTGGCTGGCCCACTACGGCGGGGAGGCGTTCGGGGCGTTCGTCCTGAGCACCGGGGGAGGGAAGTTCATGGGGACGGACGGGCACCTCCGGATGATTGGCAAGATCAAGCCGGATGTCCTCATCGGGATGCCGACCTTTCTCTACCATGTGCTCCATCAGGCGGTGGAGCAGGGGCTGCGGTTCGAATCCCTCAAGCGTGTGGTTCTTGGCGGGGAGCGTGTGGCCGAAGGCCTTCGGAGGAAGCTCACCCGCCTGGCAGCCTCGCTCGGCGCGGAGAAGTTTGACGTGGTGGCCACGTACGGATTCACCGAGGCCAAAATGGCCTGGGGCGAGTGCCCCGCCCCGTCCGACGAGCCCACCTCCGGATACCACCTTTATCCGGATCTCGGGCTCTTTGAGATCATCGATCCGAAGTCCGGCGAGGTGCTCCCACCGGGGAGCCCCGGGGAGCTGGTATTCACCCCGCTCGATGCCCGGGCGAGCGTGGTGGTGCGCTATCGCACGGGGGATTACATCGATGGCGGGATGGTGCACGGCCGGTGCCCCCATTGCGGGCGGGTGGTCCCGCGGCTGGTGGGGAACATCCGCCGGAGCAGCGAGGTCCGCGAGCTCCATCTCGACAAGCTCAAGGGAACGCTCGTCGACTTCAACCAGCTGGAGCATGTCCTGGACGACGCGGAGACGATCGGGGCCTGGCAGCTCGAGCTCCGGAAGCAGAACGACGATCCGATGGAGGTCGACGAGGTGATCCTGCATGCCCACAAGGTTTGCGGCCTGGATGAGGAGAGGATCACCCGGGAGCTCCAGGCGCGGTTTTCCGCCCGGACCGAGATCCATCTCAACAAGATCGTCTTCCACGACGCGGAGGAGATGCGCTCCCTCCAGGGGGTGGGCGTCCAGCTCAAGGAGCAGAAGATCGTCGACCACCGGGTCGTCTGATGGATGCCGAGGCGGGGCTCGGCCGCCTTGTCGGGGCGCTCAGGCCCGGGGTGGGTCCTTGGGCACCGTGTTCCAGAGGGGAAACAGCACAAGAGCGGCCACGAGCACCGATCCCCCCAGGACGCCGAACACGCCATGCCACCCCCAGGTTTTGTAGAAAAACCCGGGGATCGTGCCCCCGGCGATCGCCCCCAGGGAGCCGCACCCGTTGATGAGTCCCGAGGCCGTGGAGGCACCGGCCTTGGTGCCGAAGTCGATCGCTGCCGTGCCGCTGATCAGCGAGTCGGGGGCGAAGGTCAGGAGCCCGATCAGGAAGAGGCTCGCCGCCAGCATGGCGGGCGTTGCCGGGAGATCGTCCAGAAAGTAGAGCAGCACACCGAGGAGCGCCAGGCAGGTGACCGCCACCGGCATGCGCCGGCTCCCAAACACCTTGTCGGAAAGCACACCGGCGACCAGCACGCTGAAAGGCCCCGCCAGCTCGAACATGGAGCTCAGCCACCCCGAGGCCGCCATCCCGGTGCCAAGCTTGTCGTTCACGTACTTGGGTCCCCAGAAGAGAATCGCGTAGCGGGCTGGCTTGAGACAAAAGTAGACGAGGCAGAGCAGAAGGACGATCGGGTTCCGCAGCACCTCGAGCACGACCTGCCATGACCCGGTCACCTCGGGTTGGGGCGGGGCCCCGCCCTCCGCCGGGGAGGAGGGCGGCGCCTCCTGGATCCCGTGGTACGCCTCCACGGGGGGAAGGCCGACATCCTCGGGCCGGTTTCGCTGGTAGAGGTAGAACAGGAGGCAGACCCCGGCGAGTGCGACAGCCGGGAGGACAAAGGCCTGTCGCCATCCGAGCCGCTCCCCGACATACCCAGCGAAGATCGAGGCGATCATGCCGCCGATGGCGTAGTTCGTGCACCAGAGCCCCATCACCACCCCGCGCTCGGGCCGGGAGAAGAAGTTGGCGATGTTCTTCGACAACGGTGCCCACCCGGCCGCCTGGGCCAGGCCCTGGATGAAGAAGAGGATCCCGAGCATCATCGCCAGCGAGCTCATCCCCATCCCGATCCCCGCCAGGACGCTGCACGGCATCGCAAGGAGGATCACGAACCGCGTGCCCAAACGGTCACCGGCCATCCCCCAAAAAAACTGCCCCAGGGCGTACGCGGTCAGGAACGCCCCGTCGATCCAGGCCAGCTGCGACTGGTCGATCCCGAGGGCCGTCTCCTTCAGGATCCCGATCTTGGCAACCGAGAAGGATTTCCGGGTCAGGTAGAATCCGGCGTAGGCCAGCCAGGTGATCGCGAAGATCTGCCATCGCCACCGCTCGTAGCGCCGGTCCGGTCCAAACAGTTTCGGGGTGGTGCTCATGCTAGGATTCGCTTTCGATCGGGGTCGTACGGGGGACGGAGATGGGGAAGGGCAGGGTGAAGCACCCCGTTGCAGTTGAGCTCGTAGGTGCCCGAGAGGATGAAATCGGTGTCGACCCCCGCCTCGTTCTTCACGTAGCCCATCGCCACACCCGCTCCCAGGGTGTGCCCGTAGGCGCCGGAGGTCGTGTACCCCACGGGGGTTCCGTTGCGAAGGATCGGCTCGTAGCCCCAGGGAACCGGGGCGGGGTCCTTGAGAACAAAGGTCACAAGACGCCGCTGCACCCCGGACTGCCGTTGCCGGATGAGGGCCTCGCGGCCCAGGAACTCCTTGTTCCAGTCGATGGCGAACGCAAGCCCCGCCTCAACCGGCGTCTCGTCCGGGGAGATGTCGGCCCCCCAGGCGCGAAACGACTTCTCGAGTCGGAGCGACTGGATCGCGTAGTGGCCCGCGTTCGTCACTCCGAGGTCGGCCCCCGCCTTCATCAGGAGGTCGTAGGCCGCGGGCATCTGCTCGACCGGGATGTGGAGCTCCCACCCCAACTCCCCCACGTAGGTGATGCGGAGGGCCCGCACGGTGGTCCAGCCGAGGGAGATCCTGCGGCTGGTGCCAAAGGGAAAGGCCTCGTTTGAGAGATCCGCCTCGGTCACGCGGGAGAGAAGCTCGCGCGCCCCGGGCCCCATCACCCCCAACACCCCGTGGGCTGCGGTGACGTCCACAAGAGCCGCCCGTTCCCCGGGATGCAGGTGCCGGCGGATCCAGTGGCTGTCCCTCACTGCCTGCGCCGTGCCAGAGACGAGGTAGAACTCCTCCTCGCCGGTTCGCACCAGGGTCAGGTCGCTTTCGAACCCGCCCCGCGCGTTGAACAACCCGGTGTAGACGATCCGGCCGACCGGCACGTCGACGTTGTTGCCGCAGATCCGCTGCAGCGCCGGGAGGGCGTCCGGCCCCGTGACGAGAAACTTGCTGAATGCGCTCTGGTCGAAGAGGGCCACCCGCTCGCGTGCGGCCTGGTGCTCAAACCCGTGGTTGGCGAACCAGTTCTGCCGGTCGAAGCTGTACTCCACCTCCGGGCGCGTCGCGAACCCCGCTCCCGCCCGGGCGAACCAGTTTGGCCGCTCCCACCCGGCCTTCACCCCGAACCAGGCTCCCGCCGCCGCCAGTCGGTCGTGCAGCGGGCTTCGGCGGATTCCCCGGGCGGTCTCAAACTCCCGGTTCGGCCACGCCATCTGGTAGTGCAACCCGAGGGTCTCCGTCACCCGCTCCCGCAGGTAGGCCCGGTTGTTGGCCCATGGGGCGAACCGCCGGATGTCCACCGACCAGAGATCCAGGGTTGGTTCCCCCTCCTGCATCCACTCGGCAAGGTACTTCCCGGCACCCCCGGAGGTGGCGATCCCGACCGAGTTGAACCCGGTCATGACGTACAGGTTTCTCAGCTCTGGGGTCTCCCCCATCAGCCAGTTGTTGTCCGGGGTGAAGCTCTCGGGCCCGTTCACAAACTTTTCGAACTTGCAGGTCTCGAGGGCCGGGATCCTCCAGCGCCCGTTTGCCAGGGGCTCCTGATACTTCTCCCAGTCGGGCTCGAGGAGCTTGAAGGCAAAGTCGTCCGGGATCCGGTCGACAGCCCACGGTTTGGTGAACTTTTGGAAGGCGCCAAGCATGATCCCCCGCCCCTCGCCCCGGAAGTAGATGCAGAGGTCGGGATCCCGCCCAAGGGGAAGCTCATCGAACGCCCCCTCGATCGGTTCCGTCACCACGTAGTGGTGTTCCACGGGATGCAGGGGCAGGTTCACCCCGCAGCGCAGCGCGAGGTCCCGGGACCACATGCCGCCGGTCAGCACAACGTACTCCGCCCGGATGGGCCCGCGGTGGGTCACCACCCCGGTGATCCGGCCGTTCCGGTGGGTGAGACTCTGGACGCGCACCCCCTCGATGATACGGGCCCCGCGGCTTGCCGCCCCCTTGCAGAGGGCCACCGGAACCTCCTTCGGGATGACCTTCCCGTCGTGCGGCAGGAGCGCGGCGCCGAGCAGATCCTCGTGGCGGATCAGGGGCCAGTGGGCCCGGGCCTCCTCGGGCCCGACGATGCGTGCCTCGACCCCCATGAGCTCCGCCATGGCACAGGTTCGATGGAGCTGCTGCATCCGCTCCCGCGACTTCCCCACAATGACGCTCCCGACCTGTTTCCACCCAACGGGATGTCCCGTCTCCCGTTCGAGCCGGGAGTACAGCTCCGCGCTGCACTGGTTGATCCGCGTCATTGTCGTCGTCGTCCGGAGCCGTCCCACCATCCCGGCCGCGTGCCACGTCGTTCCTGCGCCGAGCGTGTTTTGCTCCAGCAGGACGACGTCCTTCCACCCCAGGAGAGTGAGGTGATAGGCCACGCTTGCGCCGGCAATCCCCCCGCCCACGATCACGACCCTGGCCTCCGACGGTAGTTCTGGATTCATGCGCTTGTGGGTGTGGGGAGCGGGCTCTGGGGGGCGTGGGCCCGATGGCGGAGGGGCTGGGAGTGTTCAGACCCCGTAGTAGGTTTCATACACATGAGCGGCGTCGACCCGGGCCTGTTCCCAGGTCCAGGAGGTCTCGGTGAAGCGGTCGGGGCTGAGGCTTTGCACGTAGTCCGAGGGGTGTGGCTCGAGCAGCGATTCGACCAGCAGCCTGCCGATTCCGCCCGATCCCGAGATCCCGTGGGCGTTGCACCCGCCCGCCATCACGAACCCGGGGACCCGGCGGCTCTCCCCGATGATGAACCGTCCGTCCGGCGTGAACGTGGGCCACCCTTTTCCCACCCGCTGTTTCCCTTTGCCGCGGCTGGCCGGGAGGAGTTCTTCAAAGCTTGCCTCGAACCCGCCGAGCACCCGCCAGTCCGGCTCGAGCGCGGGAGGAGTCCCCTCGATCGGGTAGCCCCGGGGATCTGTGTGCACGGAGCGGGGTTCCCATCCCCCGAGGAGCAGCCCGCCGTCGCGTGCCCTGCCGTACAGGGTGAGCTCCGGGATGCGGAAGCAGGGGATCGAGGGGGTCATCCCCTCCATGGCGAGGGTGATGTAGTACTCGTGGCGGACGGGGATGATCGGCAGTTCGAGGCCTGCGAGGCGGGCGATATGGTACGCGTGGGCCCCGGCGGCGTTGATCACCTGCCGGCATGCGGCCTGGCCCCGGTTTGTCCGCACCCCCGCGACCCGTCCCTCGCGGAGGAGGATTTCCTCCACGCGGGTCCCGCGGGCGATGCGCACCCCCATCTCCCCGCACGCGTGGGCGTACGATTGCGCCACGCTCTGGGGTGTCATCCACCCGTCTGTCGGGCACCAGAGGATGCCCTTCGCCTTCGAGAGGTCCATCAGCGGGAAGAGGCGTTCCCCTTCCTGCCGGCTGATGAGGTGGGTTTCCAGGCCCGCGGCGTCGGAAGCCGCCTTGAGGCGGCGGAGCTCCTCCACCCTCCGGTCGCTGAGCGCGATGCGCAGCGACCCGACCTCGTGCCAGTCGGGGGGGACCGTCGAGGCCTGGAGCTCGCGGAACACCCGCACCGAGTGCATCGCCAGCCGAACTCGCTCCACCGACTCGCGGGGTTGCCCGCAGAGTCCCGCCCCCTGCGAGGTCGTCACCCGGCCAACCTCCTCCTCGGCCTCCAGGACGAGGAGGTCCTTCACCCCGGCCCTGGCCAGAGCGTATGCGGCGCCCAGCCCGACGGCCCCGCCCCCGATGATGATGTGCTCGGAGTCGGGGAGGGACTTCATGGGGTGCCGGGGTGGAGCGATTTGAGGTACCAGCGAACAAACCCATCCACGTTGTACTCCTTGTGTCGGGAGTAGGGGCCGGGGAGGTAGGCGCTTGAGTTGACCCCCTTCTGCTGTCGCTCGCAGATCAGCCAGTCCTGCTCGGAGGTCAGCTGCCAGAATGGGGTGAGGCGTCCCAGGTCGTAGTCCCGGCCCTCGACCGCGTGTTCGTCCACGAGCCACCAGACCCGGATGGAGGTCTCCTGCGGCCCGGTCGGGAGAAGGCGCGTGCTCACCCCATGGTCGCAGCTGGAGTGGTTCCAAAAGTTGGGCAATGTCCGCATGCGCAGCGTACCGACATCGGAGTCGGGGTAGTCGCCCATGAGAGGGGCGACCTGCCGGCCATCCATGCTTTCGCTCACCCAGCCCTGGATGAGCGGGGTGCGGTTGGCGCTGAACCAGATTCCCCGTTCCGCATCGGGGAAGGTCGTCATCCCGGTCTGACGGTGGGTGGGAATGCCCGCGGCCGCCCACTTCGATTCCACCCTCGAGGCGGCGTCCGCCATCTGAGCCTCGATCTGCGGGGTGGTGTCATCGCTGTTGAAGTGATCGAAATTGGCCCGGATGTACTGGGGGTGGTTGAGGTTGCAGTGGTAGCATTCCCGGTTGTTTTCCCAGACCAGTTTCCAGTTTGCCCTGACCCGGTAGTCGGCGACCTTTGCCACCCGCGCTCGAGCGAACCCCTGGGGTCGGAGGAGCGGCTCAAACAGCGACGCCATTGATTCAAACGGGATGGGGGCGGAGGCGAGGCTGATGAAGATCAGCCCTCCGATCTCGCGGGCATGCACCCGGTGGAGCCCGAGGGTTCCCTTGTCGAGCGGTTCATGCATTCCCCGGCAGGCGATGAGTCGTCCATCGAGCCCGTAGGCCCACTGGTGGTAGGGGCAGACGATGCGTGCTGCATGGCCCTGCTCCTCGGTGCAGAGGATTGATCCGCGGTGTCGGCAGACGTTGTGGTGGGCGTGCACCGTGCCATCCTCGGCTCGCACCACCACCACGGGGTCGGGTCCGATGTCCAGGGTGAAAAAATCCCCAGGCCGTCTTACCTCGCAGGAGTGCCCTGCAAAGACCCAGCCGGTGCGCCAGATGGCGTTGAGATCTGCCTGGTGGATTTCGGGGTCGGAGTAGAACGCCTGGGGGAGAGTCCATCCCGGCTGGCATCGTGCGATCAGCCTGTTGAGGGGCGTTTCCACGGTTCTCGCCACGGAGTCTAGTCGCGAGCCCCCATTTAGCAATGCCTTGTTTAACCGCCAAGGCGCGGAGGGGGAACGCAAAGGGGGCGTTTTAAACCGCCAAGG
>DMJJ01000274.1 GCA_003452185.1 Verrucomicrobiales bacterium
CCGGGGATTCCCCGCCTGGCTCTGCTGCTCCTCGGGGTCTGGGTCGACATCTGGGTCAAGATGCGGAGGAAGCTGGTCGGGGTACGCCCCAAGGAGGCGAAGACCGCTGCGGCTGCGGCGACCGACTCGCAGATGTGGCTCATCGTCACGATGCAGCTCGCGATGCTGGCCCTCTTTACCCTAGGACTCCAGTGGTGGCAGTACGGGGTCTTCTGGTTTGCCCCGATTTTCGTCGTGGCCCTCACCATGGACCGGATCCGGATCTTCGTGGAGCATGGCTACTGGTTCCTGTTCATGGACCCGACCCCGAGCGTCGATGAGGCGCTGCAAGCCACCGTCGATATCGAGGCCAACTTCCTGGAGAGCTATCTCCTGGCCCCCTTTGGCTTCATTTATCACCAGGCGCACCATGCGCAGCTGACCGTGCCGTATTACAACCTTCCCCGGCTCTCACGGATCCTTCTCGAGAACGATCCCCGGTATCACCGGGTTGTTAAAGGCTCGTATGTCGGGATCCTGGCCCGCATGATCTGGGCCGCGAAATGAGCCTGACGAATCCTGGCAATACGGGCGCCGACGGCGCCTGCATCCTCTGCGGCGAGCGGAAGTGGTCCCTGGTGGTCCGGGCCGAGGACATGGAATACGCCTGCAAGCCGGGCCCCTTCGACCTCGTGGCCTGCGCCTCCTGCGGCCATGTGTACAAGCATCCGATGCCCGAGCCGGAGGAGGTCGCCTCCCTCTATCCCCCGACCTACTACACGGTCAACAAGAAGTCCCCCCTCTACCTGGACGGTCCGATCTACGAGCGGAAGCTGGCGAAGGATGCCCGCAAGCTCGTGGAGCAGGCCCGGGGGATCGAGGTGCGGTCGGTGGTCGACATCGGGGGAGGGGACATCCAGCGGCTCATCAAGGTGAAGGAGGCCTTTGGTCCCGGGGTGGAGGCGGTGGCCTTTGATCTCCAGTTTGAGGAGGAGTGGATCCGGAAGGCGGCCGCCCACGGGGTGAAGGTGGTGGTGGGAAATGTGGAAACGGACATCGAGGCGCTGACCGACAACGGGCACGACCTGATCGTCATGCGCCAGCTCCTGGAGCATCTACGGCATCCGGAGGTGGCGGTGAGGAACGTCTATCGGAAGCTCCGTCCCGGGGGCCTGGTGATCATCGACACGCCGAACCGCGGGGGGCTTGATTACCATCTTTGGAAGGATCGGTACTGGGGTGGCTACCATATCCCCCGCCACTTTCATCTCTTCACCCTTCCGTCGCTGACCCGGCTGATGACCGATGCGGGCTACCACATCTACGATCAGGGGTATCTCCCGTCCCTGGGGTTCTGGGTGATGAGCCTCCGGAACAAGCTTGGGCTGAACAGCGTCGAACGGAAGGACTCCCTTTGGGAGTTTCTGTACTTCAAGAATATCCCACTTTCCGTCGCGTTCATCCTGTTTGACTGGGTCCGGATCCGTCTTGGGTTTGAGAGCTCGAACCAGTTCATCATCGGCCAGAAGAAGGCATGAAGCTGATCCGACTAGCCGCCGCGGTCCTGAACCAGACTCCGCTCGACTGGCGGGGGAACCAGGCGAACATCCTTGGGGCGATCGCGGAGGCGCGGGCGCAGGGGGCGACGGTTCTCTGCCTTCCCGAGCTCTGCATCACGGGGTATGGGTGTGAGGATGCGTTCCATTCCCCCGGGATGCATCGGATGGCGTTGCGTCTGTTGGAGGAGTGCCTCCCGGCGACGCACGGGATGGTGGTTTCCTTCGGGCTTCCGCTGCTTCATCAGAACGGCCTTTTCAACACCGCGTGCCTGGTCGCGGACGGGAAGATCCTGGGGTTTGTCGCCAAGCGCTTTTTGGCCGGGGACGGCAT
This sequence comes from Verrucomicrobiales bacterium, assembly GCA_003452185.1. GTDB lineage: Bacteria > Verrucomicrobiota > Verrucomicrobiia > Limisphaerales > UBA11320 > UBA11320. The sequence goes on from DMJJ01000274.1 coordinate 1,870, forward strand.
CCATTATGAGCCGCGGTGGTTCAAGGCCTGGCCCGCGGGGGTGCGGACCCGCGTGACGGTGGGGGAGGAGAGCCATCCGTTGGGGGATCTTCATTTTGATGTCGGGGGGGTGAAGTTCGGATTTGAGATCTGTGAGGATGCCTGGGTGGCGAACCGTCCCGGGACGCAACTCGCCCTCAAGGGGGTGGATGTGATTTTGAATCCGAGCGCGAGTCATTTTGCGTTTGGGAAGATCGAGGTTCGGAAGCGGTTTGTGCTCGAGGGGTCGCGGGCATTCGGGGTGAGCTATGTGTATGCGAACCTCCTGGGGAACGAGGCGGGGCGGGCGATTTACGATGGCGAGGCGATGATCGCCTCGGGGGGGAGGCTGGTGGCGGCGGGGCCCCGGTTTTCGTATGCCGACCTGCTGGTCACGAGCGCCGTGGTGGATGTCGATGCCACCCGGATGAACCAGTCCCGCACGGCGAGCTATGAGCCGAGGCTGGAGCCGCCGGCGGATGATTGTGTGTCGGTTCCATTCGCCTATCCCGCGCTGAGCCCGGAGGCGGTGAGTCCCAAGGCACCGGCCTGGGAGGCCTCTTCGCGGATCAAGGAGGAGGAGTTTGCGAGGGCCGTGCCGCTCGCTCTTTTCGACTATCTGCGGAAGAGCCGTTCCAACGGGTTTGTGGTGTCGCTGAGTGGCGGGGCGGATTCCTCGGCCATCACCTGCCTGATTTCCCTGATGGTGGGGTTTGGCACGGCGGAGCTGGGGGTGGAGCGGTTCCTGGGCAAGCTGGGGTACATCCCGGCGTTGCGGGGGTGCCGGACGGTGCGTGACATTGTGAGGGCACTTCTCACCACGGCCTATCAGGCGACGCGCAACAGCGGGCCGGTGACCCGTGCCGCAGCCCGCCAGGTGGCCGAGGCGGTGGGGGCCGAGCATCTCGAGCTGGACATCACGGCGTTGCACGAGGGGTATCTCTCGATGATTTCGCGTGCCATGCAGCGGGAGCTGACCTGGGCACATGACGACCTGGCGTTGCAGAACATCCAGGCGCGGGTCCGGTCGCCGGGGGTCTGGCTGCTGGCCAACCTGAAGGGGGCGTTGTTGTTGTCCACCAGCAACCGGAGCGAGGCGGCTGTCGGGTATGCCACGATGGATGGGGACACGAGTGGCGGACTGAGCCCCATTGCGGGGATCGACAAGGCATTCCTGCGGGAGTGGCTGGTCTGGCTTGAGACGGCGGGTCCCGAGGGGCTTGGGCCGATCCCGGCCCTCACCGCGGTGAACGCCCAGGCGCCGACCGCGGAGCTGCGTCCCTCGACATCCAACCAGACAGACGAGGCCGACCTGATGCCCTATCCGTTGCTCGATGCGATTGAGCGGGCGGCGATCCGGGACAAGCAGACCCCGATGGAGGTTTTTCTGCAGATGCGTCTCAAGTTCCCGCAGTATGAGGTGCGTCAGCTGGGAGGGTGGGTGGA
>DMJJ01000005.1 GCA_003452185.1 Verrucomicrobiales bacterium
CCAGCCCGCTGCTCGCGTTCTGGTAGACGACGCAGTTCTGGAGGGTGAAGTTGACCGAGCTGTTGCTGACGTTCACCCCGTCGAGGCCGCCGCTGATCCAGAGGTTCGCGAGGGTAACCGCCCAGGCGTTGTTGAGCTCAAAGACGTAGGAGCCGGCGGATTGGTTGCCGCGATCCAGGAGTGCCTTGCCGCCGGCCCAGTTGGGCCCCTGGATCCGGACGCCGGCGTCGGCGGCCGTGATCACGATGTTCGTCGTGAGGTTGTAGGTGCCGCTGTCGACAAAGATCGTGTCGCCAAACTGAACGTTGTAGGTCTCAAGGATCGCACGAATGCTCGCCTTCGGGGTGAAGGGGGTCAGCCCGTCGTTGGCATCGTTGCCCGGGGCCTGGGTGTACTGGTCGGTGGACGGGTCGAAGGTGCCGTCGTTGACGTAGTAATTGCTGATCGGGGGAATGACGCTGAACGGGGTGGCATTCTTGTCCGAGACCGTCGGGTCGACCACGGAGGTGACCCGGATAAAATACTGGTCGGAGGTCAGGACGGTGGCCTGGCTCACGTTCCAGGAGTAGCTCCCGGTGTTGGCCGTCGAGGGGGTGATGTCGGTGAACGGCCCCGTTTCGCCGTTGGCTGACACCTCGATCCGGACGTTCCCCGTGAACCCGTCGGAGCGCCACCGGATGTTGAAGGTGGTCTTCTGGGGGAGGCGCTCCCCACCGTCGGGATTGGTGAGAAGGATGTATTTGACCGGGCTCTTCGAGGCCTGCGCGGTGTTGCCGTAGGCGCCGAGGTTGATATAGCCCCCAGCCGGCGCGGACTCGGCTGCAAACGTGTCGGAAGGCTGCCCGCGGTCGATGGTTGGGCTCTGCAGGAGGTCGGCGCTGAACCCGGTCCCGGGCTTGTAGCTCCCGAAAAGCGACTGCTCGTGGAAGTTGTCATCCGTCCCGTCCACCAGGGTCGCCGTCGTGGTGAACTGCCCGACCAGCACGCCGCCACGGGGGGCGCCGGGGGTCATCCATTCGATGTGGACATTGCTCTGCGCCCCGTCATCCGCGACCTTGTAGACGAAGCTCACCCGGCCGGGAGAGGTCGCATGGTAGACGGCGGCACGTTCCGCCCCGGGGTCGGCGGCGTCGTTCACCAGGGTCTGGCCGTCGACGATCAGCTGCTGCGGTCCGAGGGAATTGATGTAGAAGGTGTAGTCCCCGGCGGTCGGGATCAGGAGGTAGCCCTGCCAGACCCCGGACCAGTTGTCGTCGCCAAGCCCGGGGGCCGGGATTCCGTAGCCCTGGAACCCGGGCTGCCGCTCGGTGCGGGTGACGACGGGCGTGCCGGACCAGGTGAGCCCGGCGTAGTAGGTGGCCGTCAGGCCCTGGAAATTCGCCGCCCCGACCACGCCGTCCGCGCCAGCGGGGTTCACGAAGAGCGGATCCGCGCTCAGGCTGTCGCCATCCCGGAAGTTCGAGAACTGCCAGGCCGAGAGCGTCGCACGATCCCCCTGCCAGTATCCGACCTTGCCGGAGCCCGTGGCGTAGAGATCGTTGAAGTTGCTGGTGAAGTCGATCTGGCTGTCGTTGTCGATGTAGATCCCGTAGCCCTTCTGCGTCCAGACGATGTTGTTCCGGAGATGGATGTTGTCGGACGCGTTCGCATGGATCCCGTCGGCCACCGTCTCGTAGAGGGTGTTGTTGGTGATCTCGTAGGCCGAGGGGCCCTTCTGCGCGAGGAGGATCGCGTCCACTGCGTGATCGTAGAAGAGGGTGTTGGCAATCGTGAAGACCCCGCCCGCGTAGGCCGAGGCCACAACGCCATACTGGTTCGAGTAGATGACATCCCCCGTGATCGTAAGCGGCCACACGGTGGCGCGAATCCCCACGCCCGCATTCCCGTAGATGCGCGTCGTGTCGATGGTCCCGCCCTCGGCCACGATTCCATCCGCGTTTCCATGGACGTCGCTGTTCCGGAGCGTGAGCCCGCCGTTGCTGTAGATGCCGTTACCGGCGCTCTCGTACACCCGGGCGTTCGTCACGGTGAAGGTCCCGAAGAGCTCGAGCCCGGATCCGTTGTTGTGGATCTCGAGGGTGTCGAAGGAGCCCGTTGTGCCCCCTTCCTGGCGGATCCCCGCCCAGGCGTTCCCGAAGATCGCGGCCCCCTTGATCGTCAGGGTGCCAAGGCTCCCCGCATAGAGGCCGTAGCGGTTGTAGGAGCTGACCAGGTTCTCGATTGCCCCGCCCGCCCCACCGTTGAGGCTCAGGCCGTCGTAGCCGGGATGGTTGGTGATGGTGACGTCCTTGAGGAGGGTGAAGTCGCTCCCCCCGTCGAACAAGATGCCCTGCTGGGCGTTGTTGCGGACAACGAGACGCTCGCCCGTGAAGCCGTTGGTGCCGTCGGTGGCCTGGATGCCGACGCGGCCGCCCGTGAGGGTGAGGAACCGGACCTGCATGAGGTCGGCATCATCGAGGTAGAGCAGCGCCTGGGAGGTGTTGCCCGGGATCGCGGTGGTGAGCTCCGCGGTGCGCGAGGGGTCCGTGGGCCCGCGGAAGAGGAACCCGCGGTCGATGCCGAGACCCACGCCCGCGCGGCTGGTCATGACCGCGGTGTAGATCATCGGATAGAGCCCGGTGTCGATGTTCAGGACCGATCCGCTGGAGAGCTCGTAGGTCCGGAGGACATTGATCGGGTTCGGCTTCGGGGCATCGGCCGTCTTGCCGGTGTGCCGGTTGTCCCCGATCGCCCCCGGCGTGTATTCATCGTTCGCGTTGCTCGCGTCATCGACGTAATAGGTGTCGCCGGACTCGGGAACCGTGAACGTCTCGGTGCTCCGGTCGAGGACGGTCGGATCGCTGACAAAGGAGATCTGGATCCTGAGCCCCTGGGTACCGAAGTTGATGCCGCTGGAGGACGGGATCCAGCTGTACTCGCCATCATCGGCGGTGGCCGCTGCGATGGTGGTGAGCAGGGTCGGCCCGTTCACCGGGTCGTCGCGGTAGAGGTCGATCCGCACGTTCGACTCGGTGACGTTATTGTAGGATTCCCAGCGGATGAGGCGGGGTTTGTCGCGTTCCCAGTCGGTGTAGAGGTCCGGGAACCGGAGCGCGATCCGGGCGCGGGTCGATTGGGCGGCCTCGGAAGCCGTGTTGCCATAGGCCCCCTGGTCGGGCGCCACCGTGTCGTTGAGGACGTAGGCAAACGCCCCGTCGAGGAAGCTGTCGTTCTCGCTTCCGGACTGGCGGTTGGCCTCGAAGCGATACCGGATCGAGCGGGTTCCGACCGGCACATGGACCCGGGCGCCCGTGAGCTCCCAGCGGTCGATGAGGTTCTGGGCCGCGCCCAGGCCGCCGACGCCGATCACCGCACCGGTCGAGTCGAGGAAGTCGAGCTTGATCTGCCCCTGGTCTCGCGGGCTCTTGTCGAGGGTCCGGACACGGCCGCCGAACACCACCACAAGATCCTGCGAGTCGAGCTGGGTGGCGTTGAATCCAGCGGCCGTGAGGTCGATCACCTGCTCGGCGAATCCCTGCCCGTTGCCCGCGGCGAAGAAGTACGAGCTCCCGGCATAGGCCGCAGGCGAGTCAGCGCGCGTCCCGGCTCCCACGCTCGTGGTCCAACCGGCGACCCAGGCCTCAAAGCCCGGGTTGGCGAGGAGGTTCACCTGCGAGACCGGCACGCCGGCGTCCGTGAGGGGGTCGGCGCCATCGATCGTCGGGCTCGAGAACCTCTGCCCGCCCACCAGGTCAAAGATCCGGTAGTCGTCCGCCCCCCGGTTGTAGAAGCGGGGCTCCGACCAGTCGGGATGAACTGACGTGCGGCCGATTGAGTTCAGGTCGATGTAGGCCACATCCGCCTGGAGGTCGAGGATGTCCGTAAAGTCCTTGGTCCAGTAGGCAACCTTCCCGGTCCCGCTGGCGTGGAGATCGTTGTAGTTGCTGAAGAAGCCCGCCTGGCTGTCGTTCGCGACATACAGGTCGTATCCCGTCTCCGACCAGACGATGTTGCTCCGCACCTCGACGTTGCTGGAGCCTCCCTGCACCCGGATGCTGTCGCCCAGGGGGGAGTAGATCGTGTTGCTCACGATCCGGACGTCGGCGCGGGCCTCGACGAGGATCGCGGCCTGCGTGTTCCGGTAAATCAGGTTGTGGAGGATACCCTGCCCGTTGCTGGCCGCGATGCCGACCCCGTTGTTCGAGATCCGGTTGAATTGGATCACCCCGGTGAAGTTCACCCCGGTGGTGTTGCCGTCGATGAGGTTCGCCGTATCGAGCTCGTTGCCGCCCAGCACCCCGGATCCCGTCGCTCCCGTCACGTTGGAAAGGATGTCCTGCCCGCGGACCCGGGCCCCAAGAGCGAGGGTGACGCCGACCTGGTTTCCAGAGATCTCGTTGCGCGGGAGGGAAGCGCCGACGAACCCGAGACCCGCCGCCTCCCCCTGGGCGGTGACATTCACCCCGGTGGTGTTGTTGTGAATCTGGTTGCCACCCAGGGCGGCCGCCGCGCCGTAGGCGACGCCGCTCACGGCGCCGGAAATGTCGTTCTGGGTGACCAGCCCCGAGAAGGCGGCAGCGAGGTCGAGCCCCGTGGCACTCGCGGTGAGGGTGTTGCGGGAGATCCATCCCGCGGTCGGGGCGGCGGTGCGGATACCAACCGTGCCATTGAATCGGCTGTCGACCACGCGGACGTCCACCCCGCCCGCGAGCGAGAGGCCGGTTCCCCCGACCACGTCGTCGGTGAGGGTGAGGCGGTCGGTGGCGGTGGCCGTCACCCCCCCTGCCAGAGTCAGCCGCTGCAGGATGACGTCGGAGGCCCGGGTCACGGTCACGCCTCCCTGGATGACGGTCGAGCCGTCGGCAGCCCCGAGGATCGTCACGCCCGCATCATCGGCCGAGATGTTCACGCCACCCGCGTAGGTGGTCCCGCGGCTCACGACGATCACATCGCCAAGGGTCAGCGTCTGGGCATCGAGGATCGACTGGATGGAGGTGGCGCTGTCGGCCGTAAAGACCCGCTTGAGGTCAAAGGTGTTCCCAAGGACGTAGACCGAGGGCCGGAGGGCGAATACGTCATCCCAGGCCGCAAACGGGTGACCCGAGGCATCGGCCGTCAAGGCGAGGGTCTGGAACTGGACCGAGAGGGTCGCGATCCCCTGGAAGCTGGCGTCCCCGGGGAGCTGTTCGACAAAGCTGGTGCCATCCCAGACGCGGCTGTAGAGGCGGGTCGGGCTTCCTGGGGTGGTGTCGGCCCAGGCCAGGACGAGGCGGCCGCCGTTGCTGGCGATCCGGGGCTGCGAGGCGACGCCGGCGCTGTGCGAGACCCCACCGGGGTCCAGAGCGCCGGTTCCTGCCGGTGACCAGACGGACCCGGCGTACACCGAGGCCTGGATATCGATCGGCAACGCAACGCCGGGCTGCTGCTGCTGCCAGGCCACGAACAGCGCTCCCCCGAGATACGCCAGGCTGGGCGAGCGGCTCGGGCCGACGTTCTGGCTGATGCCGGATCCGCTGCCCGACCCCGCGAGCTCGATCCAGGCCGTGCCGTTGAACTGGCGGAGATAGACCTGCTGGTGGGCGGCGCCATCCAGGGCGGACCACGCGGCGGCGACCAGGCTCCCGTCCGTCGCCACGGAGAGGTCGCTCACACCGGTGCTGGAGGCCGAAAGCCCGCCCCCGGACGCCGCGCCCGTTCCCAGGGCGGTCCAGGCGCCCGCAGCAAACCGTTTTGCGTAGGCCTGCGGCTTGCCGCTCGAGAGATCGACCCAGGCCACGACCGGCCCGGCGGTGGTGCTGACGATCACGGCGCGATCCGCCGCCCCGGTGGCGCTGATGCCGCCGCCGCCGAGCGAGGTCCCCAGGGCGACCCACGCACCGGCTCCGGCCGAGGCGGTGGCATCAAACCGGGCCACGCGGATGTCGCTGGCGACACCGTTGAATTCAGTCCAGGCAACGATCGGCTGGCCATCGGCCCCGAGGCTCAGGCTCGGCCGGCGGGAGGCGCCCGGCGTGGCAGAGATCCCCCCATCCCGGGCGCTGCCGGCCAGCTGCACCCACTGGCCGCTTGTGGTGTGCTGGGCGACATAGATTTCAAGGTTGCCGCTGCGGCTGTCCGCCCAGGCGAGATACTGGCCGTTCGGCCCCGCCACGATGCTCGGGTCAAAGCCCGAACCGATGGATCCGCTCACGCCATTGCCGCTGCCCGATCCGTTCAGTTCAGCCCAACGTCCGGGCACGTTCAGGTCGGCCGGGAGGGAAAGGCCGGTCCCCTGGTTGTTGGTGAGCCCCCCGGGCGCGAGCGCGAGCGGGACAATGGAGGTGTTGGGCCCGCCGACTGCCGAGGTCCCCTGGTCGATGAGCGTGCCGGCCCCCCCGGGCAGGAGCTGGTCGGTGCCACCCTCGCCAAACAGGAGGTCATTGGCCCCACCCCCCACGAGCTTGTCGTTGCCGCTGCCGGTCTCGTTGAGGTTCGTGCCGAAATCGCCGTAAAGGTAGTTGATCGACTTGTCGTCCCCGGCCACCACCTGCGCGTAGGCATACAGGGTATCATCCCCCGCACCCCCCAGCAGGACGTCGGAACCGGCTCCCCCTTCCACGATGTCGTTTCCTGCACCCGCGTCGATGACATCATTGCCCGCATCGCCGTAGATGTTGTCGTTGCCCCCGTTGCCGTAGATCCGGTCGTTGCCCGCGCCGCCATGGATCGTGTCGCCGGCCTCGGTGCCCTGGATCAGATCGTTGCCAGCCCCGCCATCCAGGGTTGCGGCGGTGGTGCCACGGGCGATCAGAACGTCGTTGCCGTCGCCACCCTGCAGGGTGTCGCCCCCGCCAGCTCCGTCGATATAGTCATCCCCGGCGCCGCCGGTGATCTGGTTGACCCCCAGGCTGCCGAAGATCGTGTCGTTGCCGTCACCGCCGTCGATGACATCGGCATCCGGGGTGTTGAAGCTCTCGGGGCTCCCGGCGTAGAGGATGTCGTTGCCGGCACCCCCCTGGATCGAGTCATCCCCGGCTCCGCCGTAGATCGTGTCGTTGCCGCCATTGCCGAAAATCTGGTCGTTCCCGGCCCCACCCCGGAGCGTGTCGGGGCCCTCGGATCCGTTGAGGATGTCGTTTCCGTCGCCGCCGTCGAGGGTCGAGCCCTCGGTGCCGGTGGCGGTCAGGGTGTCGTTGCCCCCATTGCCATAGATCGTGTCGGAGCCCCCGCCGCCGTCGATGATGTCGTCGCCGGGCCCGCCGATCAGGACGTCGTTGCCGGGGCTGCCATGGATCACATCGTTGCCGGCGCCGACATCAATGCTGACCGGCGCGGAGCCGACGGACGTGAGGGTGACGGTGTCATTGCCGCCATTGGCATTGATCGCCGTCACGGTGGTCGGGGAGGCGCTCAGGACGTTGAACGTATCCCCGCCGCTCCCGAGGTTGACGGTGACGAACTCCATCGCGGAGTAGGTGATCCCCGGCGTCATCCCCAGCCCGAGGACCTGATTGCCGCTCAGCGAGCCGGTGTTGGCGAGGGTGTCGGCCGTGTCATCGATGACCACAGCGTCCCCGGGCCCGGTCGTGTTGCCGTCGCCGGAGAGGGTCAGCCCGCCGGTCATCGAGTTGACGTTGCCTCCGTTGTTGGTGAGCGGGTTGGCGTTGCTCCCGATGTTGAAGGTGTCGCTGCCGTCGCCGCCGCGCACGGTGAGGGGCCCGCTGAAGGCGCGGATCGCAATACGGTCCGCTTCCCCGTTGGCATTGACCGTGGTGGTGCCGGTGCCGGTCGAGAGAATCGTGAAGTTGTCGGCACCCGCGCCGAGGTTGATGTTGAGGATCTCGATTCCGGAGAACTGCAGCCCCTTGGCCGGATCGTTCCCACCGAGGCCGAGCCCGACCAGGGAGGAGGCGGTGAGGGTGCCGGTGTTCCCGAGCAGGTCGCCGGTGTCGTCCAGGTTGAGGGTGTCGCTCGCCCCGGCTCCCGAGACCACGAGGCGGCCGAGAAGCCCGTTCAGGGTGCCGCCGGTGGCCGGGCTTTTGGAGCCGAGGTTGACGACGTTGGGATCGCCGGTGGCGGGGCCAAGGTCGATCGTGGTGAGGGTCGCGGCGGCGGTTGAGAGGATGTTGAGCGTGTCGGCACGTCCACCGAGGCGGAGGTTCAGGACTTCGACGGCAGCGTAGCCGATGCCGCCGTTGACCGGGTCGCTCCCGGGCATCCCAAAACCCCAGATCCGGGACCCGCTCAGGAACCCGGAAGCCGGGGCGGCATCCGAGTCCTCAAGGTTCAAGGTGTCATTCCCCGCGTCGCCGTTGAAGATGACCTGCCCGGCCACCCCCTCGACACTGGAACCCTGTGCGACGTTGAGGATGTCGTCCCCTTCCCCTCCGTTGATGGTCGTGGTCACGCCCGCCAGGGTTTGGTCGAACGCCACCGTGTCGGCCCCGGCCCCGAGGTTGAGGGTGAGGGCTGTGCCTGCCTCGGCGCTGCCGGCTTCCAGGAGGTGGATCACCTCGGCGCCGGTGCGGGCAATATCCATCGAATTGGCCGTGGCCGAGAGGGTGTAGGCGTTGGCGGCGGAGGTGCCGTTGACCGTCACGGAATCGAGGGCGGCCGGGGACTCCGGGGCCCCAAGCCGCAGGGTGATGTCCCGGAGCAGCGATCCGTCGAGCGCGTTCACCGTGAGGCTGTCCGCCCCACCGAGGCTGTAAACATCGGCGGTCTCGACCGTCAGGATCATCAGGCCGGTCCCGGAGACCAGCACCTGGAACCCGCCGTTGAACGAGGCCGAGAAGGCGACGATGTCCGGGGCGGACGTCAAGGTCAGCTGCAGGCGGTCCAGGGTGCCGGCGCCCCCTTCGAGCTGCTTGTCCACGCCGTCCCCGACGGCCCACACCAGGGTGTCATCCCCCTCGTTGCCGTTGACCTCGTCGATGCCTGGGCCGCCGACCAGGGTGTCGTTCCCGGGACCGCCGTAGAGGGTGTCGTCCCCAGGGCCGCCGTTCAGCGTGTCGGCCCCGGGGCCGCCCTGCAGCTTGTCGTCGCCCGCCCCGCCATTCAGGACGTTGCTGCCGTTGGAGGCGGCGCCCACGACAAGCGTGTCGTTGCCATCGTCGCCGCAGAGGGTCGCCGTGGCGCTGCCGCCGTAGAAAAGGGTGTCATCCCCGGCGCCGCCATGGAGGTCGGCCGGTACGATGATCCCGGGCTCGAGCTGGATGAAGTCGTTCCCATCGCCGCCGTCGGCGAAGATCCGCAGGACGCCCGAGTAGGTTTGCGTATACCCAAAGGCGCTCACGGTCACCGTCTCCGAGGCCCCCTGGGTGCTGACGTGGGCCACGGTGTAGCTCTCATCGGTATCGGTGTTGTAGGCGGCCACCACGCGATACTGGGCGTTGGGCCCGGTGTTGAGCCGCAGCGTCCCGTCGGGCATCAGGGTGGCGAGGGTCGGCTCCGGGTCGGGCTGCGGGGCGCCGGGAGGTTGCAGCGAGCCGATGGTGAAGTCAACCGTCGCGCAGGCGCTTCCGAGGAAGGTGTCGATGCAGCCCTGGACGGAGACATGGAGGTAGTTGTTCTGGATCGTGACATCGGCATGGACCGAGACGCCGATGTTCACGCCGAAGATGCGGAGCCCCGCGCTCCCATCGAGGTGGAAGCGGAAGATGTCGTTTCCGACCGTCAGGTAGGCATCGACATCCAGGTAGGCCGGGCCGGCATCGAGGTGCAGGCCGGCATGGGCGTTGAATCGCCACGTCCCGTTGCTGTCGATGAATCCCGAGAGGTCGGCCTGGAACGGCCCCACGACAAGCTTCAGCGGGCTGGACTCGGGGACTTCGATCCGGAGGCCGCCCGCCCCCGCGGTGATGATCAGGGTGCCGCTCGCCTTGAATCCGATGATGTTCAGGGCGCCGTCGATCCGGATTCGGACGGTCTGCGCGGCAAGGGTGAACCCGCCGAGGGACTTGGCGCTTGAGGTCGTGTTGATCTCGAGCATGAAGGCGCCGGTGATCTCAACCCCCGGGAACGGGATGAAGGAGTTGGCGGTCGTGAACGAGAGGGCGCCCCGGAACACCAGGCCGCTGCTGTTGATCAGCAGGTCGGCGGTGAGCGAGAGGCTGATCCCGAGCACGTTCACGTGCGCGTCGGCGTGGACGAGGAGGCCCCCCTGGGTGCTGTATTCAAACAGGAAGCCTCCGTAGACCTTGAAGACCCCCAGGATCTCCAGGTCGCCACTGGCGCTGATCCGGGCGTAGGGCCCGGCCTGGAGGTCGACCTGCTGTCCGGCTATCGAGCCGACATAGCGGTTGGTCGTGTTGAGGGCGAAGACGAAGCTACCTCCGAAATGGAACCCGCTCCCCCCGTAGCCCAGGCCGACGTGGAGGGTGATCTTGGCCGCGAGACCGTACTGGTTGATGAGCAGGGCGCCGGTCGCCGGGAGCGACAGGAGCGTGAAGCCGGCAAAGACGGCCTTCAGGTTGGCTGCGGCGGCGATCTCCAGCCCGCTGGCCCCTGCGGTCATCACGAGGCTTCCCTCCAGGAGGAAACCGGTCCCGCCCACCAGGGTGAGCTGGATGCGCCCCGCGATCGAGAGGCGGACATACGGGCCTGGGGCGAGGTTCACGGCAACGCCCCCGATGCTCGCGATCGCCTGGTTCGTCGTGTTGAGCTGGAAGGAGAAGTCACCCCCCAGGGTGAAGCCGGACCCCGAGCTCGGGGCGAGGCTTCCGATGCTGACGGTGATGCTGGCGGCGATGCCATACTGGTTGAGCAGGAGCGCCCCGTCGCTCTGGAACTCCAGGATCGTGACCCCGAGCACCTGGGCCCGGAGCTGGGCCGCAGCGGCGATGGAGAGCCCGTTGGTGCCGACCTCCAGGTCAAAGAGCCCGTGGAGGAGGAGGCCGGTCTGGTCTGCGGTCTGGAAGCTCAGGTCGCCGTCCGCATGGACACGCACGTACACCCCGGCGACCAGCCCGGCCACCGCCTTGCCGGTGGTGTTGACCTGCAGGGTCAGGTTGGCGCTGAAATGGAATCCATTACCGTCCAGGACCCCGTTCGACCCCACCTGGAGGGCCAGCGATCCCGCGATCAGGAAGATCTTCGGCTGGCCGGTCGGGGCGGCGTTCGTGACCGCAAGCGTGCCGTCCGCCTTGAGCCTGAGCAGGGTGGCCCCAAAGACCTGCGCCGAGAGCATCCCGTGCACCTCGACGTTGAACCCATCGCCATTGACCGTGACGATCACCGAGCCGTCGATGCGGAACCCGACGATCCCCGCCAGCGAGAAGGCGACGTAGCCCGCGGCCTCCAGCTTGATCTCGTGGCCGTTGAGGTTCACCCCGGCCACGGTCGTCGCATTCCCGGTGTTGATGTAGAACGCGAGCCGGAAGTTGACCTCAAACCCGGTGCCGGTGATCGACTGCCCCGCGCCCGGCGCCCCGACCCCGGCGCTCACCCCGATGCTGATGAATCCGGCCAGCCCGTTGGAGTCGATGCGCAGGGCACCGGAGGCCGACCCGTTGACCACCGGGCTGGAGACGCTCACCGAAGCCTGAATCTCGAGCAGCGACGGCGAGAGAGTGAACTCGAACCGCCCGGCGAGCGTCACCGCGTCGTGGGAATCGAGCGAGAACTTGAGGGTTCCCCCCGCCGCCAGGTGGAGCGTCCGTGCGGCCAGGCTCACCGTGGTGAGGCTCGCGCTCTTCGACCCGTCGGTCGCGCTGAACACGTAGCTCTGAACCTGCTTCGAGGCTCCCGCGGTGTTGAACTCGAGCAGGAACTCGGCGTTCATCTTGAACCCAGGGACCAGGTCATTCGTGGCCAGGGCGAAATCCACCCGCCCGTAGATGCCGTCCCGGTCGAGGGTGATCGATGCGCTGCCCCCGAGGCTGAACAGGACCCCGCCGTTGAACGGATTGGTGATCGCGGTGTGGACGGCCGCCAGGATGCTCAGCTGCTGCGTGCCGATCGTGAGCTTGAAGGCGCCATCCAGCGTGATCGTGTTGAGCAGGGAGAGATGCCCCACGATCCCAATCGAGAAGTAGGCCCCCGGAGCGACCGTCGGGTCCTCGAGCAACAGATCCCCCGCTGAGCCGTTCGTAACGTAGTTCTCGTTCACCTTCGGGGCCCGTCCCCCGATGACGATCGAGACAGGGTGCCCCGGGATTGCATCCCGGATGAACGGGGAAAGCTGGAGCGTCTTCGTCGCACCAAAGGTGTTGATCAGCCCCTCGAACGCCCCCGTGAGCTGCATCCCGGGGAGGTTGATTGAGGCGGACAACATCAGCTGACCCGCCAGCCCGTCCGGCTGGATGATCAGGGCGGCCTGTCCGCGGATGTCGAGGATCGGCGTGCCTCCGGGAGAGATGGTGAGCACGCCGTTCTCAAAGAACTCGAGCCCCGTGGTCGAGATCTTCAGCTGGAATGCCCCGCTGGCCCGGAACCACTCCGGCCCCATCTGCGTCTTCGAGGCGTCGGTGAACGCGGGGTAATGGAACACCGCCTGCCCATAGGCTGCGATCAGCAGCGTCTTGGCGGTCAGGGTGAAGGCCTGGGTCTCGTTCCGGACGATGAACCGGTACTGCGCCGCCACGGGGGCGCCACCCGGTACCGGAAGGGCCGAGACGTCCGTCAGCTGGATGTAGTACTGCCGCCCGGTGCCACCGCTCAGCGAGTCGTCAATCCGCCAGAGGGAGCCTGGGATGACGGGCACGATCTGATAGCCGCTGGTTCGGAGGGGATTGTGATTTGGATCCTTGTCCCCCGCGGCCTGGAAGAACCCTTGGAACACGGGCGGTATCGTCCCCGTGCCGGCGTTGAGGCTGTCGATGAGCGAGCTCCGCTCGGTATCGGTCGCCGGGTCGTAATGGGCAAACTCATCCCCGGGGATCCCCTTCAGGGTGAGCTTCTCGACCTTGTCCGTCCTTGTGGTGTTGATCTGGAGGACCCCTGCAAGCTTGAGATCGATCCCGATGTTCTTGAGCCCTTCGAGGTTCGTCTCCAGCTTCAT
>DMJJ01000006.1 GCA_003452185.1 Verrucomicrobiales bacterium
ACGGGGTTGTTCGTCAGGTGGTAATCAAGCTCCTCGGCGCCGGTGGAGTAAACCTCGTTCGACGGCGTCCCGTCGAAGTCGGCCTTCTTGCGGAAGAGGTCGAGCGGATCGCGCGTCGCACGATACGCGGCGTAGAACTTCCTCCCCATCTTCCGGGCTCGGTAGAGCTGCCGCAGTTTCGTGATGATCACCGTCCAGCTGAAGAGCGACACCACCAGCAGGCAGCAAATCGTGATCTTGCCCTCCGTGGTCGCCTTCTCAAAGGCAAACTGCAGGGCTCCGGACGCAAGCATGGGGTTTAGGAATGGGGTCATGGTTCGGCTAGGGATTGGTGGGTAGAATCACGGTGACGCGGCTGACCTTCCGGACGACGGGCGCGGGCTTGGGTCGGCTGCGGGACTCGTCCTGGTCCTTGAGGGACTTCTCGGGGGTTCGCCCGCCCAGCGTGGCGGCATCCTCGGCCACCTTGGTGTCGCTTTTCGCCACGTTCGAGGTGGGGACTCCGACCGCCGCCTTGGACGTGTCGCCCGAGGCCGAGACGTTCTTGGAGACCAGGGCGGCGCTGATCGAGTCGCCGCTGACGTTCACGCTGCCTCCCGAGACGATGGTTCCCGAGACGCTGCCTCCGGCGGAAACGCTTACCCCACCCGAGCCGATCGCGGTCACGTTGATGTTGTGTTCCGAGCGAAGGGCGATGTTTCCGCTCCCGATGACCAGGCCGTTGATGTTGCCCCCCGCATCGAGGCTGATGTTGTTGCCGATGACACCCGATCCGCCTGCGTTGATGTCCTTGCCGGCGGTGAGGGCGATCCCGCTCCGCCGGGAGTCGGATCCGTTGAACGAGAGCTGGATGATTCCGCCCAGGCTGGCGTTGATGTTTCCCTCGGGTGCCTGGACGGTGATGTTACCGACGACCGAGTCCGGGAAGCTCCCCGGGACGGTGGTGGCCAGGATCCCGCTCCCGGGGATCGTCGAGGGGATTCCAACCAGCTTGCCAGTGGCCGGATCGAGGTCGGTGGTGCGGAAGCTCACAGATCCGGAGCCACCCACCCCCGCGTTCACATCCCCGTGTTCAGAGCGCACGGTGAGGGTCCCGCCATTGTACGTCGCGATACGGGATCCGTTGACGTTGATGTCCCGTCCCGCCGTGACCTGAAGGCTTCCGCCGCTCGTGGTGAAGATCCCCTTCGGATCGGCAGGCGACCCGAAGGAACTCAGCTGGTCCCCGACGTCGATGCTCTCCCCCACCCTGAGTGAGATCCCTCCGCGGTATCCCTCGTTGGCGATCTTGGTCGTGGTCATCACGAGGCTCTCAGCAATGTCGATGCTGAGGTTGGCCCCAAGGGGGGAGATCCCTTCGAGTGCCGGGTTGAAGTTGGGCCCACGGACCGAGATCCCGCTCGAGATCCCGAGGTCGACCTTTTGGGCCTGAACATGAAACAGGCCAGGCCCCGCCACCGACAACCCCTGATCGGCGAGGGCGGCATCCTGACTGTCCGTGTAGAGCTTGCGGATCGCGGCCTTCTGCCCGTCGGTGAGAGGAACGTACACCCACCCCTGCTCCACCCCCGGCCTGTCGATGACCTGGTGGTCGGCATCAAGCGGGGCACCGTGGCTGTCGAACAGCAGCGCCCGCGGGTTGAGGAGAGCGGTGCGCTCCCCTTCGGTCATCTGGCCATAGAACGAGAGTTTTCCAGTGGCCGGGTCGTATCGAAGTTTTCGTGCGATCCCGGGGTCGGCGCTGAGCGCCGGGGAATAGACGACCGCGGGGAGCAGGTCGTCGAGTGTCACGCTGGTGAGCCCACCCCGATAGCGGATCGCCCCATCGACGACGAGGTCGGTCACGGCGGAAGCGGAGAGGTTCTGTCCCTGGAAACGAAAATTGTATGCGTCGCCATGGACGTGGACCTGGGCCACGGTTGGAACCGCAAGGCCGAAGCTGTCGACCTTGCCGCTGATCTCCATCTTCACCGGGTCCGGGTCGTTCAGATGCAGCGGGGTGATCGCGTGACCGCTGATGAATGTGTTCCAGTCCGGGAGTCCGCTGTCAGACATGACGATCCCGATCAGGGTGCCGGACTGCTGCCCTCCGTGAATCCCCCCGCCGGCGTGGGTGGTGATCTGAAGAGACCCTTCCTGCGACGGATAAAGCACCAGCGAGTTCTGGATTTCGATCCCCCCCGCCCCCGCCTCCAAGGAGAGGGTGGGGGGATAGATGGCCGGCATCCCTTGGTTCTGCCCAGTGACCCGCGGGAGGTTGGCGCCAAGAAGATGAATCCCATTCCCGGCCCAGAGCCGCGCCGCGGCATCGGGGGAGTAATCGAACAGGAACGAGGCACGAACCGGGGGAAGGATATCGCCACCCACCCCGCTGTTCCCGATGAACACTCCCTCCGGAACCGGGACCCGCCTGGAGTTGAACGTCCCGCTCGGGTTTCGGACCTCCCCGATGAAAATATCACGGGCGGCGTACGCGCTCCAGGACCCGGAGGCGAGGCTGAGGCTGACCGCCTTCGTGGCGATGCCGATGGTGGCGTCCGGATGGGTGACGGTTGGGCTTCCATCCAGGCCGAGTTCTACGCCGGCCAAGAGCCTTCCTGTCCCGTGCTGGAGGATGAAGTTCCCAAAGATTCCATGCCCCGCGTTCACGGTTACGTCACCGGCCTGGCTTCCGAGGGCCCCCGAGCCACCGGGAGTCTGGCCTGGCCCGACATCCGGCACGCTCACGACGTCGTGCCCGGCCTCAAGGATCACATCGCCACCCCCGGCGGTGGAGATCCCCCCGGGACCCGTGCTCGCAACCCGGATCCCGGTCAGGAGGTAGTC
>DMJJ01000273.1 GCA_003452185.1 Verrucomicrobiales bacterium
TGGTTGATCGGGATGGCGAAGCCGATTCCCGTGTGCATCCCGCGAATGAGGGTGTTGATGCCGATGACCTCTCCGGAGATGTTCACCAGGGGGCCGCCGCTGTTCCCAGGGTTGATCTGGGCATCGGTCTGGATGAAGTCCTGGTCGAGCGCCCGATCGCTGAGCACGTTGTTCCGTCCCTTGGCGCTCACATGGCCGAAGGTGACACTGTAGTCGAGGTCGAACGGGGCCCCGATGGCGATGGCGAACTCACCCACCCGCAGGCGATCGGAGTTCCCCAGCGCGGCGGCGCGCAACCCGGAGGCCGCGACCTTCAGGACCGCAAGGTCGGAGGTGGCATCGACGCCGCGAATTTCCGCAGGGAGCTCAGACCCGTCAGCGAACCGGACCTGGATCTGCTCCGCGTTCTCCACCACGTGACGGTTCGTCAGCAAATACCCATCCTCACGCAGGATGATCCCCGACCCCTGGCTGTCGTAGGCCAGCGGACCGGGCCCCGGCTTGGGAGGGGTGGCGCTTTGCTTCCGGGGAGGCATGTGCTCCTCAAGGAAGCGGCGAAGCTCGGGGCTCATCTCCTCGAACTCAGGGCTCGATTCAATGTCGACAGCGAGCCCTCCCCCACGGGTCACCACGTTGAGGACCACCACGGAAGGGGAGGCCTTCTCCGCCACGGAGACGAAGGCTTCGTTCAGAAGCCGCGCCGCCTCCATCGGGGTGGCTGTCGCAAGGGGGACGTCGGGTTCGCGCGCGGAGAGCCGGTCAGGCCCGGGGGCGGAGATCGCAAACAGGAGCAGGGCGGAGGCTAGGCACGTCTTCATGCGCTCGACCCAATAGATCGGCGCAATCCGGGAGGTGTTAACAAGGGGGATGAACTCCCCCGCCCTCCCCCTCCCTGCCCCGTCCCGGGCCCGGGCGCGGGGTCAGTTCCCGACCGCCCGGTAGAATCCCTGCCCGGCAGCGGCGGGGATCCCGTCGACATACACCGCCGCCCCCTCCACCACCGTGGCGGTTCCCACCGGCGCCCAGCTCTTCAGGTCGGAGGAGCGCTCGATGCTGAACGCCTGCCCGGGCTTGCCGGTCACCTCCAGCCGGACCCGTCCCTCGGCATCCCGACGGGCGGTGAGGCGCACCTCCACCACAACGTCCGGCACCTGATGCCAGGCAAGGGCATAGACCCCGGCGGCCCCGTCCCGGCCGTCGAGGGCGATCAGATAGCTCTGCCCGGAGGAGGCCGCAAACCCCGCCCGCGCCGCCCCCGCCAGGCTGTGGGTCACGTCGGCCACCACGGGCACCAGGGGGGCCTGGGAATCCCCCGACCCGCCAAACACCCCGAGGAGCGTCTTGAAAGCCGAGGGCTCCGTGTCGAACTGGACAGGGCCGCTGGCCGGGGCGGTCCACCGGAACCAGACCAGATGCCCTCCCGGGTTCCCCTCCAACATCGGCTCCGACTCCCCCCGGGCCGCATGCAACGTGGTCCCCGAGGTCGTTCCCTCGAGCCCCACAAGAACCTGGGCGTTCGTCACCGAGTCATTCCCCGCCGCGTTGAGGTTCAACTGGACGCGCCCCCCTTCGGACCCGGCCCCGACGTTGTACCCATCCACCACGAACCAATAGGGGGTGCCCACCACCGCCGGGAACGCAATCCGGCTGAAATGCACCCCCGGGGAGACGTCATCGTTGAAGGTCAGGTAGGGCCCGTTGACGCTTCCGTCCGGGGAGGCGGTCTGGACCTCGAGCGCCGTGTCGTAGTTGCTTCCCTCGGTGTCGACCGTCACATCGCCGGTGTACGGCGCGATCCATTGATACCAGATCGAACGCCCGGGAGGCATGAAGCTCACCCCGTGGGAATGGGCCTTCTCCCCCGCCTCAATGGTCGCACACTCCGAGTTCCCCCCCACGGTGGCAATCGCCCCGGTGACGACGGTCGCCGCGGCACGGTTGTCGTTGGGCGGAGGGCCGGTGCACTCGGGCTCGATGACAATCGGGATCTTGGCCGAGTTGTTCGACTCGTCGGTCTCATCGATGTAATTCCAAGGATCCACAATCACCTCCAGGGTGTAGGACCCGGACGGGACATCGGAGACGTTCAGGAAGTGACACGGGAGGGAGGAGGGAAGCGAGTAGATCCACCCGGCTGAGAGGCCCTGATCGGCACAGTTGTACCGGGGCGAGGCGATCGCGTTCGGGTTCTCCCTCCGGTTGTCCTCAAAGCAATGCTCCACCGGCTCCGCCATCGCCACGATCGCGTTGCGGGCATCCCGCAGGACATACCGGTGAAGCCCGCGGAAATGAAACTCAACCACGCACGGGAGGGTGACCGCCCAGGGCGACCGGGTCGGGTTCCCCATGTAGATGTCCTCGGCACCGCGGTTCGCAACCTCGAAGTCGACCTGGATCAACCGGTTGGTCCCAGCCGTCGCACACCCGTTGACGACCTCGCACTCCGTCCGGTCAAAGTTCTTCGTAACCACGCTTGCATGCACCGACCCCGGCAGGATGGCCAGGTCGACCCCTCCCCCGGCGGGAGGGGTATGCTTCCACGCGAGGGTGAACGGGCCGGAGGTCTGGACCGGACAGGTGATGGCGATGAGATAGGCGCTCCCCGGCTGCAGCGCGACGGTGGCGGCGCCGTTGAGCCCGCTCGCCACGGGAGCCAGGTGGGTATAGTCGAGCCGGGAGTCGGTCTGCCGGTACACCGCGACGCGGGCCGTATACCGGGTGCCGGTCGCCTGAAGGGTGAGGCTCCCCCCGGAGAACGCCCCCCACTTGTACCAGACCGACCCCCCCGAGACCGCACCGGCATGAAGCGGTTCTCCCGGCTCAAGCCGGGATCCCAGGGTGGTTCCCGCCTGGCTCCCCTGCCCCCCGGTGATCAGGAGGGCGTCGGCCAGGTTGTCGTTCGGCAGGGCGGCGCCGCCCGCCAACGGGGCGAG
>DMJJ01000532.1 GCA_003452185.1 Verrucomicrobiales bacterium
ACCCCCCGCTGGAGTAGTAAGCCTCGCTCCGAAACCAGTCGGTGTTGATCCAGCTGATCCGCTGCAGGGTGCCAAGCTCCCCCTGGGCAAGAAGCTCGCGGATCTTCAGATAACGCGGCTCGGTGCGGAGTTGGAACATCGCCCCAAACACCTGGGAGGGCCGGGCGGCAGCGGTAGCCACCAGGCGCTCGGCATCGGCCTTGTGCGCGGAGATCGGCTTCTCGACCATCACGTGCAACCCCCGCTCCAGGGCCTCGATCCCGAGCGTCGTGTGCTGGTAGTGGGGGGTGGCGATCAGGACCGCCTCCACCTCCCCCGAGGCGAGGAGGTCGCGCGGGGCGGCATGAATCTTCAGGGGGCGGTACGACTCAAGCTTTCCCGGGGAGGGGCTGCAGACGGCCACCAACTCGGCCCCGGGAACCTGCCCCGCCCTGAGATACTGGGCATGGTGACGCCCGATGTTCCCCATCCCGATGATGCCAATGCGAACAGGTTTCATTCAATGTGATGTCTGGGCGCAGTCTCGGCTGGCCCGATCGGTCAGGCGGAACGGAGCTCCCGCACCATGCGATCGAGGCGCCGGCCATACTCGACGAAGTTTTGGCGGATCGCCTCGTCGTTGCTCTTCGACTCGGCGTCGTGAAAGACCACCACCATGTGGGGCTCGATGGAGATGGCACCGTCGTACCCGCGCGCAAAGGCATCCCGCAGGATGTCGCGCACGCGGCCCTCCCCCTCGCCCGGCCACCGGTAGTCGGCATCGTTGCGGGCCTGGTTCCAGGAGGCATCCTTCACATGGATGTGCGAGGTGACATCCCGGACCGCGGTCCAAAACTCCCACGGATCCTGACGGGGCCAGGGGGCGGGACGCGAGCGGTCGGGGTTGAAGATCGGGTTCGCGGGATCAAATGCCCACCGGAGCCCGGGCACCTCCTGGAGAAGCTGAAGGGCGTGTCGGGGGCTCATCCCGCCGTAGTTCATGCAGTTCTCGTGCACCGGCTGCAGGCCGGCGTCGGCGAACATCCGGACCACCTCGCGAACCCGGTGGAAGACCTCCTTCGGGATGTCGGCCTCCCCGTCGCGCGGCTTGTAGCTCATGATCCGCACGAACCGGGCGCCCGCCTTCTGCATCCGGGGGATGCACCGGCGCACCTCCGCGAGGGTCACATCGAACGGAGGGTCATCGATCCGCTTCGCCCAGTTCATGATCGTCGACCCGAAGCAGTACACCTGGATACCCGCAGCCTGAAGGCGGCCGAGGGCGATGTCGAACGCGGCGTCGGGGATCTCATGAAAGTTGGCCTTCGGATACCCCGGCACCTCGACCCCGCGCATCTCGACATGCCGCCACCCGAGCTCCTGGAGGGCCGCCACCTGGCCGTCGAGGGTGTTCCCGGCCTCGTCGCTAATTCCGGTGAGGATCATCGGCGGAAGAGTGCCTGCCCGGTCTGATGGAAATCAAGTGCGGGGAATCCCCGGCCCCGCCCGGGTGCGATCAAGCACAGGTGAGGGCAGATCCGGAGAGACGGCTCCCAAACCACCCGCCTGCCCCTCCCAAGGGAGAACCGACCCGAGCGCCGGCTGGCAGGAAGGTTGGTGTGGACCGCAGTCGACTCACGCTGTTCTCCTTGGGAACGCGGAGTCGCGGAGACGCAGACTGCAGGGGACCGGGAGGAAGGGACCATTTCTGTTTTTCCCTTCATGGCGGCGATCCCCCCCAGCCACAATGCGTTGACAGTTCTCGGAGGCGAGACCTATAAGCAGGGCGCGCTGACCCCTCGCCAGAAGACCTCCGCGGGGAGGCTGTCAGGACAGGGAGGTCAGCGACGGCCCAGACCATTACCATGAAATCCATCCGAGCCCTTACGACACTCGGTGTCACCGTCGCGGCGGTCCTGCTCTTCCCGGGCTGCAGCTCCAACCGCGAGGCGTGGCACTACGAACATTTCTTCAACGCGAATTCGACCCCCATGATCGAGAAAACCGACTTTGGTAAAACCGCCGACGGCGAGGCCGTGGAGCTCTACACCCTGGTGAACCGCAACGGCCTCAAGGCCCGGATCAGCACCTACGGGGCGATCCTCACCGAGCTGCATGTCCCCGATCGCAACGGCCAGCTGGCCGACGTCGTCCTGGGCTTCAAGAGCCTCGACCCCTATCTCAAGGGACATCCGTTCTTCGGCGCCACCACCGGCCGGTACGCCAACCGGATCGCCAAGGCGCAGTTCACCCTCAACGGGAAGACCTACAAGCTGGCGGCCAACAACGGGCCCAACTGCCTCCATGGCGGGATCAAGGGGATCGACAAAAAGGTCTGGAAGGCCTCCGAGGTGAGCGGTCCGTCCGGGGCCGCCGTGCAGTTCACGTACGTCAGCCCCGACGGGGAGGAGGGGTTCCCCGGGACCCTCAGCATCAAGGTCACCTACACCCTGACCCACGCGGACGAGCTCCGGATCGACTACGAGGCCACGACCGACCAGGAGACGGTGATCAACCTCACCAACCACTCCTACTTCAACCTGGGCGGCGAGGGGAATGGCGATGTCCTGGGCCATGTGCTGAAGCTCAACGCCGACCGCTACACCCCGGTGGACGACACCAGCATCCCGCTGGGCGAGATCGTTCCCACGGCCAACACCGTGATGGATTTCAGCCGGCCGATCACCATCGGGGCCCGGTGGGCCCAGCTCAAGGGAACCCCCGGCGGCTACGACCACAACTACGTCATCAACCAGCATCACCCGGGTGAGATGGCCCTGGCGGCGGATGTCGCCGAGACCGCCACCGGACGTCGGATGCAGATCTACACCACCGAGCCGGGCGTCCAGCTCTACACGGGGAACTTCCTCGACGGCACCCTGACCGGCAAGTCGGGCAAGGCGTACCTGAAGAACTTCGGATTCTGCCTGGAGACGCAGCATTTCCCCGACTCCCCCAACAAGCCGCAGTTTCCGACAACCGTGCTCAAGCCGGGCCAGGTCTACCGTTCCACAACGGTCCACCGGTTCAGCACGCAGTAACCTCGCCCCCCCCAGAGACCCCAAGGGGGGCCACGGCCCCTTTCCCGGACCACCGCCGTGCGGGCATCCCCCGCACGGCGGTTTGTTCTGAGCCTCCCTCGTTTGGCTTTCCCCCCGCTCCGTTCTGGTGCCTACTTCCGGCGTGAAGGTCGATGTCGTGGTCATCGGCGCCGGAGCCGCGGGGCTCATGTGCGCCATCGAGGCGGGACGCCGTGGACGAGAGGTGCTGGTGCTGGAGCGGAACCCCAAGGCCGGGATGAAAATCCTGATCTCGGGCGGAGGCCGGTGCAACTTCACCAACCTGAACGTCACGGCGGCGAACTACCTGACCTCGGGAAGCCCCGATTTCTGCAAGTCCGCCCTCGCCCGGTACACGCCGGCCGACTTCATCGCGTGGGTGGAGCGGGAGGGGATTCGCTACCACGAGAAGAAGCTCGGACAGCTGTTCTGCGATGTGAGCTCGCGGGAGATCGTCGATCTTCTGCTGCGGGAGGCGGCTCAAACAGGCGTCCGCATCCGGACCGGCTGCGAGGTGCGGGAGGTGCGAAAGCCGCTCGGCTTTGAGGTGGAGACCTCCACCGGGCCGGTCCGCTGCGCCTCGCTCGTGGTCGCCACCGGCGGGCTCTCCTTCCCGAAGCTCGGTGCCACCGACCTCGGGCTGCGGCTGGCGCGCGACTTTGGGCTGGAGGTGATCCCCCCGCGCCCGGGTCTCGTCCCCGTCACCTTCGCCCCCGAAGACCAGTCGGTCTTTGGAGCCCTGAGCGGACTGTCGGTCGAGGTCGTGGCGCGGGCCGGCGGAACCCCCTTCCGGGAAAACCTTCTCTTCACCCACCGGGGGCTGAGCGGACCCGCAATCCTCCAGGCCTCCAGCTACGACCCTTCGCGGATCCGGGTCGACCTGCTTCCCGACCACCCCGGGACCTCGCTACTGGAACCTCACCGGACCGAGCGACGGGAGCTCAGGACGGCACTAGGACGATGGCTCCCCAACCGCATGGCCGAGGCCTGGTGCACCCGGCACCGGCTGGGGGGGGCCCTCCACACCCTGACCCCGAAGCAGCGCGAGGGGATCGTCGCTGCGTTGCACGACTGGGAGATCCGGCCGGAGGGGACCGAGGGGTATGCCAAGGCGGAGGTGATGGTGGGCGGAGTGAGCACCGCGGAGCTCTCCTCAAAGGGTCTGGAATCGAGGAGAGTGCCGGGGCTTCATTTCGCCGGCGAGGTGGTCGATGTCACCGGCTGGCTAGGGGGGTACAACTTCCAGTGGGCCTGGTCCTCGGGACATGCCGTCGGGCGCCTGGTTTGAGCCCTTCGGATGAGGCGTCGGGGGCCCGTGCCACGGCGCCCCGCCGGGGGATCAGCGGGCCGCCCATCGGGCTGCATCCGAATCCGCATACCCATTCCCATTCCCATTCCGATCCGGAGGGGGAAGCGCCCCGGTTTTCACCCCGGTCGGAGCTTTGGTTCCGGGAAGCGGCGGCAGCGGCGGAACGGGCGGGGCCGGTGTCGGCGGGAGGTGATGGGCCACCTGTCGCCAAAGGGCCCGCTCGGACTCGGACATCCCCTTCCACCGTTCCCACCCCTGGTTGAACCGGACCCGCTGCACGGGGTCGAGCGCGGAGTACTTGCGCAGCCCCTCGGCGTACTGCTGCTTCGCCGAACGGGAGAGCGGGGCCAGGGTGGCGGCGAGGTGCTCCGCCCGCGGGCGGTTGGTGAGGGCCGCCTGGGCGATCACCCGCTGGAGATCCCGGGGGCTGAGCTCAAACATCTGGCGGACTCCGTTCCAGGCCGAGTCGCGCTGCAGGGGGGTGAGGGATTCCCACCGGGCCGCCTCCCGCTCCACCGCCAGCCGGTCGCCGGGAGGGAGCTGCTTCAGGATCTCCTGCCGCTCGGCCAGGGTGGCCCCCTGCAGCCGGGTCACCGAGTTGAGCGTGGCCTCCTGCTGGAGGAGGAACCGCTGAAGCTCCGGAGGGAGGACGCTCCAGAGGCGGAGCCGATCCTCGAAGGCGCGGCGATACTCCTGAGGAACCTGAGCGAGCCAGTTCGAGCGGACGTCCGACGGGGCGAGGAGCAGGTGCTTCAGGTAGTAATGGGACTCGACCGCCCGCAACCGGCTCTCCCGCTCCAGGGCGGGAAGGGTGCTGTACTCCCGGAGCTTCCTCTGCAGCATATCCCGGCTGGCTGCCGGCCGCGCCGCCAGGCGCGCCTGCTGTTCCGCGGGGGTGAGGCGCAGGAGCTCGCGAAAGAAGCTCACCGGCGAGTTGGCCGGGAGCGGGAGCAACTCGGCCGGGGAGGCGGGAACCGCCGACCGGGGAGGGAGCGGTGGCTCACCGGCCCGGGAGCGCACGCAGGCCAGGGAGAGACAAAGCAGGAGAACGGAGCCCAGGGGCTGGAGATGGATCTTCATTGCAGGGCAGCGAGGAGTTCAAGGTCAACCTGGGGGGAGGACTCGGCCATGATGCGAACCGCATCGAATTCCTCCAGCATCCCGGGGTCGGGGAGGTCCGCGGCCGCGGAGAGCGCCGCCAGGTCATGCGCGATCTCGGTCCTGAGCAGGCTCTCATGCCGCAGCCAGGCGGCAGTCCCGAGGAGCCCCACAACGCCGGCGACCGCCAGCCGCGGCATCCATGCGCGCAGGAGGCGGGGGAGCCGGAGTCGCACCCCGGAACCGGCCGCCCGTGCGGCCTTGGACTCCTCCCGTTCCACCCCTTGCCAGACCCTGGAGACAAAGTTCGACGGGACCTCGACCGCCGGGAGCCTGTGCATCGCCCGGGCCACCTCCACCTCCGACTCGATCGCCGGGGCGGCGGCCGGATGGGCCTGGCACCACGCCCGGAGGGAGGCCTCCTCGTCGGGAGTCAGCGGACGACGCCACGCGATGTCCAGGAGTTGCTGGAGCTCGATTTCATTCATGATACAGCCTTTGGGTTACACACCGGCCAGAGTCGAAAGTTGTCATCCCGCCCCCTGAGCCCTCCCCCGCCGCCACTCCCCGGTGCCGAGGTACGGCTTGAGGCGCTGCTTGAGGGTTTCACGACCCCGAAAGATCAACGACTTGGTGGCCGAGAGAGTGGTGTCCAGGATCTGCGCAATCTCCTCATACGACATCTCCTCCTCACGGCAGAGCAGCAGGGCGGTCCTCTGGTTCTCGGGAAGGTCCTGGATTGCCTCCTCCACCAACTGGGTCAGCTCCTCCCGCACCAGGGCGGCCGGCGGGGCGAGGGCCGCAGGATCGGCATGCTGGCGGGCCGGAAGCCCTTCCTCCTCGGAGTCGGTCCCCTCCAGGGAGTCCGCCGGATGCCGCGCCCTGCGACGTATCTCATTCAGGCAGAGATTCCTCGCAATGGTGAAAAGCCAGGTGGTGAACCGGGCGGAGGTTTGATACCGGTGGGCGGCCTTCCAGACCTGGACGAACGTGTGCTGGGCAACGTCCTCCGCCTCCGCGGGGTCCCGCAGGGTCCGGGTGACGAAACTCATCACGGGCTGCTGGTACTTGCGCACCAGTTCCTCAAATGCCTGCTGATCCCCCTCCCGAACACGGGTCATGAGGGCGGCATCCGAGTCAAGCGAGTCAGCCATGGCCTGCACCGACTGTAGAAAACACCGCCCCCTTTACAAGGTTGCGCGGGAGTACTTCCAGTTTTCAGGTCCTTTGCTAGAGTCCGGCCATCCCATGGCTACGGCTACGATCGCGATTCTCGGAACGATGGACACCAAGGGGGAGGAGCATGCCTACGTGGCGGGGCTCATCCGCCAGCGGGGGCATCGGGTGCTGGTCATTGATGTCGGGTCGCTCGAGGCCCCACGCCTGGCCCCGGACATAACGCGTGAGGAGGTGGCCCGGGCGGGAGGCGCCGACCTGGCGACCCTGGTGGCCCGGCGCGACCGGGGGGAGGCCGTCGCGGCCATGTCACGGGGAGCCCCCGTGGTGCTGGCCCGCCTGGCGGCCGAAAAACGGATCGACGGGGTGATTTCGCTCGGGGGGGGTGGGGGGACCGCCATCGGGACGGCGGCAATGAGGGCCTTGCCCGTCGGGTTCCCGAAGGTGATGGTGAGCACGCTGGCGGGAGGGAACGTCACCCCGTATGTCGGAGCCCGGGACATCGTGATGTTCCCGAGCATCGTGGACGTGGCGGGGCTGAACCGGATCTCCCGCGAGATCCTGGCCCGGGCGGCCGGGGCGATCTGCGGCATGGTGGAGGTGTCCGTCCCGGCAGGGGCCGACAAGCCGATTATCGTGGCGAGCCAGTTCGGAAACACCACCGCCTGCGTTGACCAGGCCCGCCGGGTGCTGGAGTCCGCAGGATTCGAAGTGCTGGTCTTCCATGCCACCGGGATCGGCGGCCGGACCATGGAGTCGCTCATCGAGTCAGGAATGGTCGCCGGCGTGCTCGATGTGACAACCACCGAATGGGCCGACGAGCTCGTGGGTGGGGTCCTGGGGGCGGGGCCCACCCGCCTGGAGGCGGCAGCCCGCCGCGGCATCCCCGCCATCATCACCCCGGGCTGTCTCGACATGGTGAACTTTGGCCCCCGCGAGACCGTTCCGGCCAAGTTCGCGGGCCGGAACTTCTATCCCCACAACCCCCAGGTGACCCTGATGCGCACAACCCCTGAGGAATGCGCGGAGCTGGGGCGGATCCTCGCCTCGAAGATCAACCTCTCCACCGGACCGGCGGCGGTGCTCCTGCCGCTCAAGGCCATCAGCGTGATCAGCGCCCCGGGGCAGAAGTTCCACGATCCCGCGGCCGACGCCGCGCTCTTCGCCTCGCTGAAGGCGAACCTCCGGAAGGAGATTCCCGTCGAGGAGCACCACTGCGAGATCAACGCCCCGGAGTTTGCCCAAGCCTGCGCCCGAAGGCTCCTTTCCTTGATGGGACGCCCCGCCTGAGACGTCTCATCCCCCGGCCACTGACATCGACACCCCCCCCAGCACACCATGACACCCGCCACGTTCCTTCGGCTGACGCTCCTGACCCTCGCCCTCGGCCCGGCCCTCGGGGCTGCGACCCCGCTCGCCGGAGCCGCCCCTGTCGACAAACAGATCCTGCTGATTGCAGGCAGCCGGAGCCACGGGCCCGGGGAGCATGAGTTCCGGGCCGGCTGCCTCCTGATGCAAACCTGGCTCAACGCCATCCCGGGAGTCCACTCGGAGGTAGCCTCCAACGGATGGCCCGCGAGCGATGCGGCCTTCCGCGGGGTCGATGCCGTGCTGATCTTTTCGGATGGCGGGGATGGCCATCCTGCGATCCGGCCGGAGCGGCTCAAGCTCCTCAGGGGGCTCATGGCCCGCGGCGTCGGCCTCGGGTGCGCCCACTACGGTGTGGAGGTGCCGAAGGGGGAGCCCGGGGATGCGCTCCTGGCCTGGATCGGGGGCTATTTTGAAATGTTCTGGTCGGTGAACCCCCATTGGCACGCCGACATCCGGTCGTTCCCCACCCACCCGATCACCCGGGGGGTGAAGCCGTTCCGGGTCAACGACGAATGGTATTACCACATGCGATTCCCCGAGGGAATGCGGGGGGTCACGCCGATCCTCACCGCCCTGCCCCCGAAGGAAACCCTCAACCGGGCCGACGGCCCCCACAGCGGCAACCCCGCAGTCCGGGCCGCCGTCGAGCGGGGCGAACCCCAGCACCTCATGTGGTGCACCGAGCGGCCGGACGGCGGGCGGGGATTCGGGTTCACGGGGGGGCACTTCCATCGGAACTGGCAGGACGAAAACTTCCGGAAGGTCTTCCTCAACGCGATGCTCTGGATCGCCAAGGTGGAGGTGCCCGCAAACGGCGTGGAATCGACGGTCACCGACGAGCAGTTGAAGCTGAATCTCGACCCGAAGAAGTAGGCGATCCCACCCAAGCCCGCCGGGGAGCGGGGGGGGGTGAGGGGGCGCTCTATTCGCCCGAGGCCTGGCGGGTCCGCTGGAACGCCGCGAGACCGACCCGCTGCCAGTCCGGGATTCGCGCCGGCAGCCCGAGCGACATGAGATACTCGAGATCGACCAGATCCTTGAAGTGCTCCGGCTTCCCCTCGCTGTAGGCATGGTCGAGGGCGTTGGAGACGTGAACCGCGGTCAGCGACGTGAAGCTGCTCGAGGGGGCTTCCATCGGCTCGTTGTGGAAGGCGACAGCCTCGACAAGGCTTTCCGGCAACCCCCAGAGCCCCAAGAGATACGCGGCCACCATCGAGTGCGTGCACCCGAAAACCTCCCGCTCCGCCTGGTGCATTGAGATGTGGGCCCGCTGCGCCGCGGCCGTTGCCTCACGGCAGAGGGAGGAGAGGTTGGCCACCAGGACCATCTTTCCGAGGTCGTGCAGAAGCCCCGCCAGGAAGGCCTCCTCGCAGAGTGCCGGGCTCTGACGCTCCTCGAGGGAAATCGCGCGAGCCAGGACCCCCGTCCGCCAGCAATGCTCCCAGATCGCCACCGGCGAATAGTCCCGCACCCTCACCCCATCGAATCGGGAATAGACGGGCACGGTCAGCACCAGGGCCTTGATGATGTTCAGCCCGACGTAGTGGATCGCCTCCCCCAGCGATTCAATCCGGCGCGCAAGACCGAAGAAGCTCGAGTTCACCAACTGCAGGATCTTGGCCGTGACCGCGGGATCCTTGCAAACGATCGCCTCCACCCGCTCGACGCTGGCCATCGGGGATTGCAACTCCTTGGCGAGCTCCAGATAAAGCGTCGGGACCGTTGGAAGAATGCTGCACTGGGCCACCAGGCGACGGAGGACATCGTTCCCCAGCAGGTCGCGCAACGCGCAGAGACGGCGGATGGTCTGCCGGAGCAGGTCCATGTTCAGCGGCTTGGTAAAACATTGGTGGGTCGGAGCCGCCAACCGCAGCACATCCTGCTGCTCAAGATTCCCGGACAGCAGGAACCGCATGGTGCTTGGCTGAAGCTCCTGCACCTTGGAAAGGAATGTCACGCCATCCATCCCGGGCATCTGCAGGTCGGCCACCACGACGTCAAACCGCCCCTTCCTGACAAGGTCCAACCCCTCGGCGCCGCCGGTCGCGAGCGATGTCGCCCACCCCGGTTCGACGATCCGGAAAGAGTCCTGCAGCGCCTGGAGAAACTCAGGCTCGTCGTCGACAAACAGGATCTGCTTCTTGGTCATGACTCGCTGAGGGCCGGAGCAGAACACCCCGGCCCGCGGGCCGGCAGGCATGCCGAAACGACCGGGGAGATCCCCCGTCGGCGGCTGAAAGTTGACTCCATGGGCACGTCCATGCGTTCGGTCCCTAGGTCTATCATCGTAAGGTTCGCGCCCGGGCTTAACATGAACTTAAACGGAATAACGACTGGGGGGGATCACCCGGCATGGCGGATGCGCCGGTCGGGAGAGGGGCGCCGGGGTGGGAATACCCGGCCTAGCGTGCGGGCCGGGGAGCCAGCTTCACCAGGGGATACCCTTCGCGGGAGCGGGTCGATTTGCCCCGTCGCTGCGCCGGGTTGCGCAGGGCCATGCCCATGAACTCCACCTGGGCATCCCGCGACTTCCCTCCCCGGGCGACCGGCATGCGGCGGTACGACCCATCGGGCTGGAGGATGGAGGTCCGGGCCGTGTCGGCGAGCAGGGTCCCCAGGATCTCCCGGTGGACCCGGTCGCGCAGGTTGCCATCCTCGATCGGGAACACCACCTCGATCCGCTTGAAGAAGTTCCTCGGCATCCAGTCGGCGCTCCCGACGAAGACCTCGGGCTGGGCGGCGTTCTCGAAGTAAAAGATCCGGCTGTGTTCCAGAAACCGGCCCACGATGCTCCGCACCCGGATGTTCTCGCTCAGCCCCCGGACCCCTGGACGAAGGCAGCAGATCCCGCGAACAATCAGCTCCACCTCGACGCCGGCCTTCGACGCCTCGTAAAAGGCCTCGATGGTCTCCCGGTCCACGAGGGAGTTCATCTTGGCGATGATCCGGGCCCGTATCCCGCGACGGGCGTTCTCGGTCTCCCGCGCGATCAGCTCAAGCATCCTCCCATGCAGCTGGAACGGGGCGATCAGCAGCCGCCTCATCCCCTGGAACTGGCAGATCCCGGTCAGCAGGTTGAACAGGTTGGTGGCGTCCTCCCCGTAATCGGGCCGACAGGTCATGAGGCCGAGGTCGGTGTAGAACCGGGCCGTCGTGGCGTTGTAATTCCCGGTGCCCAGGTGAAGGTAACGGCGGATCCCCTCCTCCTCCCGGCGGACGATCAGGGTGGTCTTGGCGTGGATCTTGTATCCCACGAGGCCGTACACCACGTGCACGCCGGCCTCCTCGAGCTGGCGGGACCAGAGGATGTTGTTCGCCTCGTCAAACCGGGCCCGAAGCTCCACCACCGCGGTCACCTGCTTGCCGTTCTTCACGGCCTGCATGAGCGAGCCCACGATGCGGGTATCCCCCCCGGTCCGGTAGAGCGTCATCTTGATGGCCAGCACGGCTGGGTCGGCCGCCGCCTGCTCAAGGAGGGAGATGACGCTCTCAAAGTGCTCGAACGGGTGGTGCAGGAGGATGTCCCTCTCGCGAATCGCGGCAAACAGGTCGACCTGCCCCCGGAGCGCCGGTGCCACCGGGGGGACCCAGGGCGGGAACCGCAGCTCCGGCGAGTGATCCCCCTCGCACACCGCCATCAGGCGGGTGGAGTTCAGCGGGGAGTCGACGACGTACAGGTCCTCCTGCCTGAGATGCAGGGTGCCGAGCAGGGCGTTGCAGATGTCCTCCGGAGTCCCGGCCTCCACCTCCAGGCGGACGGCATCCCCGCGACGACGGTTGTGGAGTTCGTTTTCCACCGCCTTGAGCAGGTTCTCCACCTCCTCCTCGTCGATGTAGAGCTCGCTGTTGCGCGTCACCCGGAAATGCCAGTATCCGAGGATGCGGGTTCCGGGAAAGATGTCGGCGAGGTGCAGGCCGATCAGCCGCCCCAGCATCACATAGTCCTGCATCCCGTTGTCGCGCGGGAGCCGGACCAGCCGGGGGAGCACACGCGGGGTCTGCACCACCGCGAGGTGCCGGAGAAGCTGCCCCCCCTGGGGCATCTCCAGCTGGACGATGGTGTTGAGGGACTTGTTGAGGAGCTGTGGAAAGGGATGCGCCGGGTCGATGGCCAGCGGAGTCAGCACGGGGCGCACCTGGTCGAAGTAATACTTCTCGAGCCAGTGGCGGTCGGAGGGGTCCAGGTCGGCCGGCTCAAGGAACCGGATCCCCTGCCGGGTCAGGCCGGGAAGGAGATGCCGGTTCCAGCACTCGGCCTGGTCCCTCACCATCTGCCTCACGCGACGCGTCACGGCGCGGAAGGTCTCCGTGGCCGTCAGGCCGTCCGCCGACCGCTCCACGACATCGCTCTCGATCTGCTGCTTGATCCCGGCGACACGGACCTCGAAAAACTCATCCAGGTTGGAGCAGGTGATGCAATAGAACTTCACCCGCTCGAGGAGCGGGTTCCTGCGGTCCATCGCTTCATCGAGCACCCGCTGGTTGAACTCCAGCCAGCTCAGCTCGCGATTCAGGAAATGCGCAATGGCGTGACGTTTCACTCCGGTGGGGCCAGGCGGCTCAGGACTCGAGGAACCGGTAGCCCACACCCCGGACGGTATCCAGGTACCGTGCCGCAGAGCCAAGCTTTTCCCGCAGGCGCCGCATGTGGGTGTCCACGGTGCGGGTGTCGATCAGGCTGTCGTACTCCCAGACATCCTGCAGGAGCTGCTCCCTCGACTGCACGCGACCGCGGCGCTGGGCCAGCGTGGTGATGAGCTTGAACTCGGTGGCGGTCAGGTCGATCCGCTTTCCCTTGACCGTGACCTGATGGCGGGGGACATCGACCGCAAGGTCGCCGGCGTGGATCACCTGCTCGGCCTCATCGGCGGGCTGCCCGCGGCGCAGGAGCCCCCGCACCCTCAGGACCAGCTCCCGCGGGCTGAACGGCTTGGTGACGTAGTCGTCGGCCCCCAGCTCCAGCCCCAGCACCCGGTCGATCTCCGCCGCCTTGGCGGTGAGCATCACGATGGGGGTCCTGGCGGTGGTCGGCTCCCGCCGCAGCTGCTTGCAGACCTCGGTGCCATCCATCTCCGGGAGCATGAGGTCCAGGACGATGAGGTCGGGTGCGATCTCCCGGGCCTTCTTCAGGCCGGCGGCCCCATCCTCAGCGGAGGTCACGTCGTATCCCGCCTGTCGGAGATTGAACTCCAGCAGCTCGATCACATCGGGCTCATCATCCACGATCAGAATTCTAGGCTTGGGCATGGCAGTCAGGGTTGAAACAAATCGGTCTCGTCAGGCGCTCCAGATCACGGGGCGGCAGCCTTCACCACGGGGAGATGCCGGATGTCCCGCCCCTCGTAGAGGAAGACGACCTCCTCGGCGATGTTGGTGGCATGATCGGCGATCCGCTCCAGGGCCTTGCTGATGACCATCAGGTTGAGGCAGCGGCTGATCGTGGCCGGCTTCTCGACCATGTAGCTGGCGAGCTCCCGATGGAGCTGCTTGTTGAGGCCGTCGACCTCCTTGTCGCGCGGGATCACAGCCCGGGCCCGACGGGGGTCCCGGCTCACAAAGGCATCGAGCGCCTCCCGGAGCATCTCCAGGGCGAGGCGGGCCATGTGCGGGATGTCGACATACGGCTTGAGGGGGGGCTCCTGGTTGAGCTCCACCGCCCGGCGGGCGATGGTGGTCGCCTCATCCCCCACCCGCTCCAGGTCGTGCGAGATCTTCATCGCCACGGTGATGAGCCGCAGGTCGGTCGCCAGCGGCGCCTTGGCCAGGAGGGTGATCGCCAGGTCGTCGATCTCCACCTCAAGCTGGTCGATCACCCGGTCCTCCTCCTTGGCCCGTGAGGCGGTCTCGTTGTCCCGCTCCACCAGGGCCTTGATATACCGGTTGACGGCCGTCTCCGCATGGCTCGCCATGGTGATCAACCGCTCCTTGAGATGGGTCAGGTCCTGTTCGTGGTGCGTCATATCCGTAACATCATCGAACGGGCCTGCGGAGCAAGGCCTCAGAACCGCCAGAGGGCATCGACCTGAAGGCGGCCGATGGTGCTTCCGGAACGGATCGGGTTTTCGTGGATCGCCTCAACGACGTAATAGGTGATCCCGAAGGTGAAGGAATCAAACGGGGAGTAGTTGGCCCGCACTTGGTGGCCGCGGAGATTGGTCCCGGCGTAGTACCCCGCCCCGGTCTTGCCGCTGGTGGTGGGGGCCGTGAGATAGAAGGCGCCCCAGTCGGAGTCGACGGTCTCCTCATACCAGGCGTTGGCCTGGAGTTCCTTGTAGCGGTAGCCCACATCCCAGGTCTTCTTCTTTCCGGACTTCCCAAACGTCAGGCCGGCGGAGTACCCATCCTTGTCGGCCTGGGCCGCCGGGTTGTGGAGATAGTCCGCCGCGAGGGTGATGGGGAACTTTCCGGCGTAGCCCGGGAAGCTCGGGAGGTTGTAGGTCAGGGAGGCATCCACGTAAATCGGGTTGAACCCCTCCTGCAGCGGGTTGGTGCCCGGGGTGGTAAGCCGGTCGTTCCCGATGTTCACATTGGGGACCGCACCGTTGGTCAGCCCTTCATCGTGGAACATGCCGAGCAGGGCCACACCGATGCTGCTCTGGAGCCGCTGCTTGGCATCCCAGGTGGAGTCAAACCGGGCCTGAATGCCTGCCATGTACGGGTCACGGGAGCTGTTGCTGATCTCATCGAGCACGAACCCGCCCCCGATGAGGCGGAAGGCGTGATGGTCGTTGAGGGTGTACTTCAGCTGCACCGCGGCCCCTTCCGGGGTGTAGTCCTTGTCAAACACCAGATCGGAGGCCACGAAGGGATTCTCCATCTTGCCGGCCGTGATGGCGACGGTCCAATCCGAGTTGTGAATCGGGGTCCACTTCCCGTAGGCCAGGTCGATCGCCAGGCCCTTCTTCGCCCCGTTGTTTTCTAAGGTCTGGTTCTGGGAAATCGGATCAAAGAGACCGCCGCTGGCTGTGGCGTCGGTGGAGGTGAGACGGAACCCGACTTCGAAATCATCCATGAGGTTGGCGGTCACGCCGAACCGGAGGCGGTAGCGCCAGCGATTGCGATCCACGATCTGCCCGTTGTACAGACCGTCGTAGCGACCGCGGAAATCACCGCCAAACTTGAGGGCTGTCACCCAGTCGGGCATCCCCGATTTGGACTGGTACGCCTTCTTGAAGTCGTGGTCGGCCTCGGTTCGAAGCTCCTTGGCCTCCGTCGCCGTCAGCACCCCCTTGCTGACCAGCTTGTCGAGCAGAGCGTCCTGAGATTGCGCTCCGGATTCCCCGGTGAGCGTGCTAACAGCGGTGATAGCCCCCAACGCCCAGGCTCCAGCGGTGAATCTAGTAGGTTTCATAGTTTGTGATACGGGTGAATGCCCGACACTGAAACGACTCTGTTACGGAATAGGCGCGGATTTGTTACAAAATGGAGACAAAGAAGTAAAGGGTGGTGATTCTGGAAGGGCTGTAAGCCGATTTCTGTCTGCCCGCCGGCCCGAGAGCCTGCGGGGAGAGGACCATTTGTCTCAGCGACCGATACCCGAGACCCGCCCCGTCTTTCGACGGGACTGGGGGCGGGCCACCCCGGGGTCTCCTATTTGGTCTTGCTCCGGATGGGGTTTTCCGTGCCTCCGCGCTTGCGCTTGGAGCGGTGGGCTTTTACCCCGCCTTTTCACCCTTACCGGAGGAGCCGTTGCCAGCTCCTTCGGCGGTCTGTTTTCTGTGGCACTTTCCGTCGCCCGGCTGTTATCCCGGGCCCCCGCATCTATCTCCGGCCTGTCGACCGGAGTTACGCGGCATCCCGCCCTGTGGAGTTCGGACTTTCCTCCCCGGGCCGAAGCCCGGAGCGGCCCTCCGCCCTTCCAGAATCGCTGTCACTATACGGGGCCCCCTCCCCCTCAGCCAGAGTTATCGTGGGGGGCGGAGGGCGGCGGGTGACGGGATGCGGTTGCGCGTGGCCGCAGGGGCGATGGCTCGTCGGAGACTCGCCCTACCACTGAATGTCCACCGCCGCAGGCGAGAGGTAGGCGAATCTCCTGATGAGCCGGGGCGTGTCTATGCCTGGGGGCGAAAGACTTGGTATCGGCGCGGCAACGGCACATCCGCTTATGACGGGCGCTGCCTGCCAGGGGTGGTGCCCCTCACGAGACCCTGGTCCCCCTGCGTCGGCCTCGCTTACGGCCGATCGCACGCGAGGGACCGTGCGACGCTTTCAGGACGAACCGCAGCGGCAGCTCCGCTCCCTGGGTGATCCCGATCCGGGGCGTCACCTCGATCCCTCCCCGATCGTTCACAAAGGACTCCCGGTCCTCCGCCATGGCAATCCAGAGTTCCCCCTGCGGGTCGCAGAGGTTGGCTCCATCGAGCTGTCGGTCGATGTCCAGGGCAACGCAGAGTTTACCCGGCCCATCGGTGAGATTCCCCGGGCCCGGCTGCTTCCGCCGCCGCGCCATTCGAGCGAGTCCGACCCCGGGCTCCAGGGCGCGGATCAGCACCGCCTCCCCTACGCCCGCCGGGCCGCAGACCGCGTTGACGCAGTGATGCAGCCCGTAGATCAGGTAGACATAGGCAAGCCCGGGTGGCCCGAACATGGACCGGTTCCGGGGGGTGGGGCCCCGGAACGCATGGGACGCCGGGTCATCCCGCAGGTATGCCTCCACCTCCACGATCCGGCCCCCCGCCACGCCTCCCGGCAGCCGGCGGAGGAGCCAGTGTCCGAGGAGGGTGGGAGCGACCTCGGCGGCCGACGGCTGGTAGGCTGCCGGGGGGAGCGGACGCGACTCGGCCCAAAGACGAGCCGGGTTTCCCCTGTCGATTGCGTGTAAGGGTTGGCGTCCCATTTCTTAGAACCTAGTGAACGGTCCGGTCCGGCTGGTTTGCCGCCCGGTCTGCGAGTCAGGTGACTGAGTGAACCGGATGTAACGTGGAACTTGCATTCGATACCTGACACCGCGAGTGCGGACGCAGCCTTGGGCGGCAAATCAGCCGGACCGTTTCGTGGAGGATCCCCTCCCCGCCGGGCGTGCCGCCGGGGGGATGCTTATCCCGGTCCGGGCTGCGGCGGGCCTCCCCCGGGGAGGATCCCCATCCGGGTCGCCAGGTCCTCGAGGTCGGCTTTCATCTCGGCGGCCGTCGCGTACCGGTCTGCCGGGTCAGGCTCGCATGCGCGAAGCACGATCCGGTTGAGCTGCAGCCGCTCCGCCGCGTCCGAGGCGTCATACAGGGCAGTGGGGAGTTCGGGAAAGCGTCGCCGGTCAATTCCGGTGCTCGCCTCATAGAGGACCTTCCCAAGGCTGTAGACGTCGGCCGCCGGGGTTCCCGGGCCTTCTGGGGCGATGTATCCCTCGGTGCCGAGCAGGGAGACATCCCGTCCCGTGGTCTCGATGTCGGTCACGAGCCCGATGTCGGCGAGCTTTGGGGCGCCGTTCAGGTAAATGATGTTGGCCGGCTTGATGTCGCGGTGGATCAGCTTTTGTTGGTGGAGGCTTCCCAGGGCGGACGCCAGGGCCATCCCGAGGAGGACGGAATCCCGGGGAGCGAGGGCGCCCCCGTCCCGAAGGACGGAGCCGAGGGTTTTCGGGGCGTAGGTCGCGGGATCGATCAGCTGGCCCGTCTTCTCGTCGTCCCCTGCTTCCATGACATAGTAGAAGCAGCCGGCCCGATCGTTGCGGCCGACCTGAAGGATGTTCACAAATCCAGGGTGGGAGCGGGAGATCGGCATGAACTTCTGGATCCCCCGGAACTCGCGCTCGTAGGGCCCGTCGTCGTTGAACCCTTCGCGATAGACGACCTTCACCACGTGATGCATGCCGATGGCGTTCCGGGCCAGCCAGACCTCGCCATAGCCCCCTTTGCCGACCCGCCTCACCAGGGTGTGATCGGCCACCGTGGGGGTCTTGTCCGCATCGGCGGCGTCGAAGAGGGAGGGCTTGGCCGGCCCTGCCGGCTGGGGCGCGGACTCCAGGCTCCGACGGGAGTCGGCCACCTCGCGGAGGGTCTGGGTGAGGGTTTTTTCCAGGTACGCCTTCTCCCGCCCGAGGCGTCGCGTGTGCGTGAAGAGGGCCCAGGCCAGCGCCACGGGAATCTGCACTCCGCTGACGAACATCCAGGCCCACCAGGTGTGGGTTTGCCAGACCGAGGTGCAGGAGATGGCCCCTGCCGCAAAAAAGCAGGCGAGGCCCGCCCCCGCCGCCCACCACGGGCGAAGCCACACGAGCCCTCCCCCGAACAGCAGCGCGCCGTAGAGCAGCAGGCGGAGCTCATCCTCCGTCGACATCCGTTGGAGCGGCGTGCCCTGCATCAGGTTCATGAAGGCGGTGGCCGCGATGTACACCCCGCCAACGTTGGCGTTTCTCCCCTGGAACCGGGCGTACGGGGTGCCGAACTGGTCGACCTCCCGGCCCGGGAAGTCGGTGATCGGTTTGCGGCCCACGAACACGAGCTTCTCCTTGAAGAACCCGGGATCCTGGTTCAGCGCCTCCTCGAAGCTCATGCTCCGCAGGGCCGAGGGACCGCCGTAGTAATTCAGCCAGAGCTCGTTGTTCGGGACCGGGTTCTCCAGGACATAATGCGAGCCGGCGATCCGCGCCGCCTCCCAGACGAACCCCCGGTGCTCGGGGGTGCCGTGATAGAATCCGCGCGCCACGTAGTTCTCATCCCTCAC
>DMJJ01000046.1:0-18200 GCA_003452185.1 Verrucomicrobiales bacterium
CCGGTCGTTAATGAGGATCTGGTCGCCCGTGCAGGGATCGACGCTGAACACCTTCACGGCGGCGG
Source organism: Verrucomicrobiales bacterium (assembly GCA_003452185.1). Lineage (GTDB taxonomy): Bacteria > Verrucomicrobiota > Verrucomicrobiia > Limisphaerales > UBA11320 > UBA11320. The sequence goes on from DMJJ01000046.1 coordinate 66, forward strand.
CCCCGACCCCCTGCCACCAGTCGAGCCGCATCATGTAGTACCCCTCCTTGTCCACGTAGAAGTCGAACAGGCTGTCGCTCACCCCGCGACCCCCATCATACTGCCCTGCCACGAGGCCGAAGATATCCCCCTTCCCCTTCCCGAACATGAGGCGAAAGCCGTCGTCGCTGTTCACGCCCCATCGATGCGGGCCTGCGGCGAGGTAGACGAACGCCCGGATCTCGTGAGCGAAGCTGTTCAGCCCCGAGGGACTCAGCGTTGGGATCCCGGGGACATCCTGCCCCGGGGTGGGCCAGACCGAGGCGGTGGGATCGAGCTCCCACTGCACCACCGAACGGGTGAAAAAGTTATTCCCCTCGGGGTAATCGATCGCTCCCTTGAGCTGCGCGACGTTCGGGTAGTAGACGCCCGTTTCAGGATCCCGGTAATCCTCCGCCAGTTCCCGCTCGGCATTCGGAAAATGGTTCTCATCCATCGGGAACCGCCTGACGGGGAGCTGGTGCACGCGGGCAAGGAACCCCGATGAGGCGGCGCTCTCATCGACCCCTTGGGTGACCAGGTACGCGGTCGTGAGGTGCGGTCCGACGTGCTCCGTGTGGACGTTGAACGACTCCCAGAGCCCCGCAATGGTCTCCGAGCCGATCACCGCATTGAACAGGGCGGAGGAGCCGTGGTACAGGCCTGCGAGAGGGTCTGCGGCGGCTGTCCAGCTCGCGGCGGTGAGGAGGTCGTAGACGCGGATCTGGCAGACGACGGTCGCCCCGACCTTGACTCCGGGAATCGGGAACGTTTTCACGGCCAGGGTTCCCCCCTTGAGGATCGCCACCTGCGCTCCGGCCACCGGCTGGAGGGTGCACTCGGTGGCGCCGACCGGCCCCACCCAGAGCTCCGCCACCCACTGCTGGAGCCGGGAGGAGATGATCGTCCCCTGGGTGTAGGGTTGATTGTTCCCCCGCATGGCGAGCGAGGGATTGTTGGTCTCGGCTGCGAACACGGCCGCCCCCCCGGTGGTGAGGGTGCTGGCGAGCTGGGCCTGGGCACCCGCCACGGAAACGAGCAGCAACGCCACCAGGGTGGCGATCGCACTGCAGACCCCTTGCGCGAGGGGGCGAGGGGCGTGGACGACTCCGCGCCGGAACGCCGCGGCTCGCGCCACGGGGGCCTCGTCAAAGGCACGGGCCACGGAGGACCGCAGGGCGGCCATCCCGTGCGCCGGGCACCTTGGATCTCGATTTCGGGGCTGCATATGGGACTCCTGGAATCTATCTCAACTCAGGCGGTCGTGCCGCCGCTCATGGAAAGGGTTGTGCTCAGGTGTCGGACACCCTGGAGGGTCGGGATCGGGGAACTGCCTCCGATTCGACCACCCACGCTGGAAAAACCCCCACCCCCCCCCGGTTCATCCATCGGGATGGAAGCCGGAGCGAGAAGGGGTGAGGCAAAGGCTGTCACGGTGGCCAGGTAGGGGGCGCGGTATCCCGTGGGCAGGATCGACGCCACGCTCGGAGCGGCCGGGACTGGGTCCGTGGGCGCCACCGGAGCGGGAGGGGCTGCGGGGGGAGGGCTATCGATGACCTTTTCGACCGTTCCCCCCGACTGGAGGATCACGGCGGTGAAGAGCCCGATTCCCTGCGAGACCAGCGGGAGGGAAAGGTCGAAGGTCGAGGCGCGGGGGCTCAGGCCGCTGTAATCGATCGTGTCGGTCCCCTGCCCCGGGAGTTCCACAATCCGGTCGGTACCCAGCCCACCAAATCCCTGGAACAAATAGGTGTCGTCCCCGCGTCCGCCGATCAGGGTGTCGCTTCCCCCCTGGCCTTCGAGGGTGTCATTTCCCCGCGCGCCCGAGAGGATGTCGTTCCCACCCCCCCCGCGCAGGATGTTGTCGGTGCTGTTTCCCGCCACCACGTCGGCGAACGGGGTTCCGACCACCCCTTCGATCGTGTGGCATCCGATGATTTCCAGCTGCAGGAAGCCGGCGGCGTCGACCGTTTGCGGCTTCCCGTTGGAGAGGTCGAGGGTGATCCCGCCGCCGGTCATGGCGGAGAAGTCCAGGGTGTCGATCCCGCCGGTGCCCACCGCCTCCAGGATCCAGACGTGATGCGAGGCCGAGACGGTGTGGAATTCGTAGGTGTCGTTCCCATCCCCGCCCTGGAGATACTCGATTGAGGGGATGGCACCGCTTCCGGCATCCACCAGGCGGTCATCCCCGGGGCCGCCGAGGAGCAGGTTCGGCAGGTCGTTGCCGGTCAGGGTGTCGTTGCCATCCCCGCCGATCACCCCATCGAAGTGCGGCACCGGGACGAACCCAAGGGTCGACCGGAGCCAGATCGTCATCCCTGCGGCCACCGTCTGGATCGAGGTGTCGCGCAGGTCAACCGTCACGTCAGCCCCCCGCGTGGAGGAGAAGTCGAGGATATCGATGCTCGTGTTGTAGGAGATACCGGAGATCACCACGTAATGGGGGTCCTCGAACAGCTGGTCGTTGCCGGCGTCGGTGTCGGCGTTGAACTGATAGGTGTCATTGCCGTCGCCACCGTAGATAAGGTCGTCGCCGGAGCCCCCGTTCAGGATGTCGCCCCGGGGGGTGCCGATGAGGAGGTCGTTTCCACCGCCGCCGACGAGGGTCACCACGCCATCGAAGGTGGAGGCATCAAAGGTGTTGTTGGTGTCGCCGCCGGTGAGCTTCACGCGCTCGATCCCGACCAGCGTGTCGACCTCGCCCGCCGTGTGCTCGCCGGGTCCGAAGGCGCCGGAGAACGTGAGGCTCCCGGGGGCCACCGTGGCGCTGCCGTCGGTCTCCTCGTCGACGCGGTCATTGCCGAGACCCCCGTCGAGCAGGTCGTTCCCCCCGGCGCCCCGCAGGATGTCGTTTCCGCCGCGGCCCTCCAGGTGGTTCACCAGCGCGTTGCCGCTGAGGATGTCCCCCTGCTCCGTTCCAATGATGTTCTCGAAAGTCGGGGCCGAGAACTGGATCGAGGCGTCGCCCGGCCCGTTGAACACTTGGGCCGTGAGGGAGGAGAGATCGAGCGTGATCCCCACGGTGGTGGTCGAGGAGAAGTCGAGAACATCGGTTCCACCGCCAGCCAGTTCCACGAGGGTGTCGTTGCCCGTCGGGAGATCGGCATCGAACAGGTACCGGTCATCCCCGGCGCCGCCCGCCAGGGTGTCATCCCCGGCGCCACCCACCAGGGTGTCGCCGCCCGCCCCGCCAAGCAGTTGGTCATTCCCTGCCCCGCCATCCAGGGTCACCGGAAGGGTCCAGGCCGAGGCATCGAGGCGGTTCCCGTGGGCACCGCCGGTGAGGGAGACCTGTTCGATGCCGCTGAGGGTGTCGGTCTCAACCGCCGAGGTAACGGCATCCGTGAACACCAGGGTGCCGGGGCTGAGGAGGTAATCCCCATCCCCCTGCTCCGTGAGGATGTCGATCCCGGTGCCGCCGACGATGGTGTCACTACCGCGTCCGCCGGTCAGGTAGTTCGTGCCGCTGCCCCCCTTGAGGACGTCGTCCCCGCCGCGCCCGTCGAGGCGCACCAGACCGTTGAAGGAGGAGGCGTCGAGAACGTTCGCGCTGTCGTCCCCGGTGAGGCTGATCTCGTCGAAGGACCCGGGAACAAACGTGTCGGTCTCTCCGGCGCCAACGAGGGTGAGAACCCCCGACGCCAGCTGCCAGTTGCCGGGCCGCTCCTCCTTGAGGACATCATAGCCGGAGGGGCCGCCATCCAGGACGTCGCTTCCCTCGCGACCCCAGATGATGTTGTCGCGGGCGTTGCCCGTGAGGGTGTCGGCCTGCGATGTGCCGTAGAGGTTCTCGATCCCCTGGGCATCGCTCAGGGTGAGATGCAGGTTCACGTTGACCGCCTGCTCCACCGTGATCCCAAGGTTCAGGTTTGCGCCGACGGTTGTCGTGGAGGAGAGGTCAATCAGGTCGTGGTCGAGGGCCGTGGCCGGGGTGGCGTATTCCCGGATCTCGTCGGAGCCGAGGTTCACGTCGGCGTCGAACACATAGGTGTCGCTCCCCGTGCCACCGATCAGGATGTCGTTGCCGCGGCGCCCCTCGATCAGGTCATTGCCGGCGCCGCCGTCGATGTAGTCATCCCCATCAGTGCCGAGCAGCGTGTCGTCCTGCCGTCCGCCGATGACCCCCTCGATCAGCCCCCCCGCAGGGAGCGTGAGGTGGAGGGCCGGGGTGACGGTCTGTTCATCGCTCCGGTTGAGGTCCAGGACCACCGAGAAGGAGGAAGTGACCGAAAGGTCGATCAGGTCGATGCCGCCCAGCGGGGCCGCGACCTCGACAATGGTGTCATGGTCGAGCGACGCGGGATTGGTGCTGCTGCCATCCCGATCCCCGTTGAACACGTAGGTGTCGTTCTCGCTGCCGCCGATGAGGGTGTCGTCGCCGCGGCCGCCGTCGATCCGGTCATTCCCCCCCTCGCCATGGATCTCGTCGCGCCCGGTGTCGCCAAACAGGGTGTCGTTCCCCATGCCGCCGAGCTCCAGCACGGTCATCGAGCCGTCGCCTGCCACGTTAAACAGCCCGAAGTCGCCCAGGATGACATCGTTTCCGTCGCGGCCGCTGATCGTGTCGTTATCGGGGCACCCGTCGTCAAAGATCAGCAGCACCGCCTGCGCGACGGCCCCCTTCACCGGGCCTCCAGTGGGGTTCGCCAGGTAGAGACGGACCAGCCGGGGCGGACCCTTCGGGCCGGGATTGTGGAGGCCGATGGTGACGGTCGTGCGGGCCTGGTCGTCGGCGAAGCTCAGCAGGGTCTTGACCGCATCGTAGTCGACCCCCGCGATGGCCGTGCCGTTGCGGGTGAAGAAGTCGGCATCCCCGTCCTGGGTCCCCACGGCATGAAGGATGCGGATGATCGCCGCGGCGTCGCTCTCGCGCACGCTGTAGATGGCCGCGCTGAAGGAGACGTTCCACGGACCGTTGGCGGTCGGACTGAACGGGATCAACCCGGCGTCGATGTGGGCGGTCGTCGCCCCGCCGCTCACCGTGAAGGTGGAGGTGAGGCCGGTCGACGGATCGGCATCATTGTTCCGGTCGCCGGGGCTGACCGTGGCCGGGGAGAAGCGTGTCCCGTCAGGGAGGACGAACTGGACGACGTAGTGGCAGGCGGCAAGGTTGTCGAACCGGTAATCCCCGCTCGAGTTGGTGTAGTGCGTCCCCACCAGAACCCAGTTCTCGTCGAACAGGTTCACCTGGACATTGGCCACGCCGTTTTCCCCGGCATCCAGCAGTCCGTTGCCGTTGTTCCCAGGGGCACCGGCGATATTGAAGTCGAGCCAGACGTGGCCGGTCAGGGTCCCGAGGGCGGCGAGGCTCGCCGGATCGACATAGGTGCGGGTCACCCGGCCGCCGGAGCCGAGGGTGCGCACGATCGTCGCATCGTACGGGTTGCCACTGCAGGCGCAGCCGGGCCCGAGCCAGTGTCCACCCACCAGCCAGTCATCCCCGCCCCCGCCGTCGATCTCATCATTCCCGGGGCCGCCATACACCGTGTCATCGTTGTAGACGAGCGCGGTGCCGGTGGATCCCGGCACGGTGGCCGGGGTTGCGGGGACGTTGAACCCGATGTCGGCAACGGCCGAGGTCGCGTAATCCACCTGGGCGTTGAGCGGGTTGTTGTGCGTCGAGCAGACGGCGCCCACCAGGACCGACGCGATTCCGGTCACCTCCACGGCGGTCGCCCCCGTGACCACATTCGCGTGCCAGTCGCCGCCCGCAAGGGTCGTCGTGGTGGTGACGGCGCCGTTGGCACCGGTGACCTTCACCGCGACGCCCCCGAGCCGGATGTCGATGTCGGAGTCATACCGGCCATTGCCGTTGACGTCCTGGAAGACATAGCCGAGCACCGGGACGAGGTCGTTGTCGCGCAGGGTGACGGTCGCCTCGGCCCGGTCGATCGTGACGTTCGACGCCTCGGTGAGGTCGACGAAGAAGTTCTCGGAGGGCTCCGGGAGGGAGTCGTCCTTGATCTTCACCTTGAGGGTCTTCACGGCGATCTGCGGGAGGGTGTTGGCATCCGGACCGCCAAAGTCGGCGGCGGTAAACACCGCGGCCAGCGAGTCAGCCACCACTCCGGGGTGATCCTCGGCAACGTAGTCCTCGTCCGGGAAGGCGGCCTTGGCCGAGCCGTCCCGTGTGTGCCACCGGACCCCGGAAACCAGGCCCGCCCCGAGCGTCACATCATCGGGGAGGGTTGCGACCACTGTGACAAAGGCGAACGGGCTCCCCTCGATCACCGTGGTGTCGAGGACGCGGATCACCGGCGCGGGCTGGAGGTCCTTGATCACCAGGGTGGCCTCGGGAATCGGTGCGCGCACCGGCCCGCCGGTCGGGTTGGCCAGGTCGAAGATCACAACCTCATCCCCCTCGTACAGGTTGTCGGTGAAAGTCTGGATATGGAGGGTCTTCTCGGTCTCCCCGTCTGCGAAGCTCACCAGCATCCGCTGCTGCGGGCCGGCCAGGGTGAAGTCAGCCTGGTAGTCGACGCCCGGCCCCGGGGCGGAGCCGCGGGTGGCGGTGGCGAAGCGGATCCACAGGACCGCGTCCGGCTCCGAGCTCCCTGCGGGACGGTCGATCGTGATCGTGATCCCCTCCCCCTCGTTCACCTGGTAGTGCGACTGCCCGAACCCGACATACCAGGGGCCGGCATCGGGGGTCTCATCGTTGATGATGTTGATCGTGGCGTGGTTGCCGGTCCGGTCGGTCGGGTCGAGGATCGCGTTCTCAGCCGTGAGGAGGTTGACGTAGAAATACTCGTCCGGCTCGACATCCTGATCCCCCAGCACGCTGACCTCGATCTCCTTGACGCTCTCCCCCGGGGCGAACTGGACCGTTCCCAGGGCGTAGAGGGCATCGGGCTTGATCGTGGAGGTCCCGGCCAGCATGGCGGTCCCGTCCGTCGTGCTCCAACGCGCGTTCACGTAGCGCCCGCTGACCGTGGCGGCGTTTGTCACCGGATCGTAGAGCTCGATGCGAAGCTTCACCGGAGTGGTGCCGCTCTGGCCCTCGATGACGTTGACCACGGAGGGGACAAACCGGAGGAACGGGGTCGCGTCGTCATCCGTGATGTGCCCGATGCCCTGGGCATCCCCCAGGCGGGCGAGACTCGCAGGGGTGGAGTACGGGAGGACCAGCCCGACCGAGAGCTGCTCGTCATACTCATCCAGGAGATCCCCCTTGGGCTGCACCTCGATGACCTTCTCGGTCTCCCCCGGGGCAAAGACCAGGGTGCCGCCGGCGGCAAAATAGTCGACGCCCTCCGTCGCCGAGGTGGGCAACAGGGCGCCGTCACTCCCGACGACCTGGGCGGTATGCCAGTCGACCGAGATCGGCTGGGCGCTGGGGTTCGAGAGGCTCACCGTGAAGCGGATCTTGTCGACCTCATGCACCTTGATCACACCCCCGTCCAGGGTGCCGATTTGCACGCCGTCGCTGATCGAAATGACAGGCGGCGCATCGTCATCAATGATCGTGCCCGTGGCCTGCGTGCGGGTGAGGACGATGCCGGAGCGGCTCAACCCCTTGAGCACGTCGCACACCTGGACATACATCGTCTCCGACTGCCCCTCATCGATGATGTCGCCGACGACTTGGATGGTGATCGTCTTGGTGGTCTCGCCGGGCTTGAACACCAGGGTCCAGGCCGCCCCAAGGTAGTCCGCCCCCTCGACCGCGGTACCGTCGGCCGTCTTGTAGCAGAAGGTGACATCCTCATCCACGGGCTGCGACAGGGTGACCGTGAAGACCAGGTTCGTGAGGCCGTTGTTCCCCTCCCTCACCGAGGGGTTGTCGATGTTGATCTGGAGGGCGGTGCTCGCTAAGCCGGCATCCTGGTGAACGGAGGATTCCCCCTCGGCGAGGGTGATCGGGGCGGTGTTGCCGGTGGCCGTCGAGGCATCGCTGTCCAGGGTGTCGTCGCCCCCCTGGTCCTGGGTGACGAACACGTAGGTGGCCGAACTGGGGGTTCCGTCGGGATTCAGGAGGGCCGGAATCTTGAACTGGACGTAGTAGGAGCCGGCGCGCAACCCCTGGAACTTATAGGCACCGGCGCCATCGGTCACCGTGGTCATGACGAGAGAGCTGTCCGTGGCGTTGTGCAACTCAACGACCACACCGGCCATGCCGGTCTCCCGGGCGTCGCGGATGGAGTTGGTGATGTAGTCGAGCCAGACGGAACCGGCCACTGTCGCCCCCGGGAAGGTGGAGGTCCCGGCACCGCCGGCGTCGTCCGCAAAGATATGGTCGTCCCCGGCCCCGCCGTCGATGAAGTCGACGCCGTCCAGGGCCACGGGGGTCAGGGTGCCGGCGCCGATCTTGGCGCCGCCGAAGATCCAGTCGTTGCCGCCGCAGCCGAAGATGACGTCCGCCCCACCTTCACCGACCAGAACGTCGTTGCCTGCCCCGTCGATCCCGGTGACGTGGACCGGGGCGAGACCGGCCGAGATTGTGCCGTCGTCGCCCACCAGGACGTCATCCCCCTCGCCGCCATAGATCGTGTCGCCGCCGGCGTTGCCCACCAGCCGGTCATTCCCCACCCCGCCCTCAAGCAGGTCATCCCCTGCTCCCCCGAGGAGCAGGTCATCCCCATCATTTCCAACGAGGTGATCCCGGCCGTCGCCCCCCTCGAGGGTGTCGTTCCCTTCGTCGCCCTGCAGGAAGTCGTTGCCGTCCCCACCGTAAAGGTGGTCATCCCCCTGGAGGCCGTGGATCTGATCATCCCCGGCATCGCCGTAAAGCTCGTCAGGTCCGCCCCCACCCTGGAGGGTGTCGTCCCCGGCATCGCCATGGAAGAGGTACGGGACGACGACGTTATCCGGGGCCTGGATCAGGTCGTTGCCGTCGCCACCCGAATACTTGCCCCCACCCTTGGAGGCGTAGATGACATCGTTGCCGGGCCCGCCCACCACGCCATCGATCGCGTTCCCCTTGCCGTCGTCCGCCCCGGGGGCGGCGGCCGGGGACCCGAGGTCCCGGAGGTCGATGGTGTCGTTCCCCTGGCCGCCGTCGGCCTGGATCGACTTCACGCCGTGGAAGGTCTGCTTGATCCCGCCAAAGGTGACATCGACCGTCTCGCCGTTCGCGTCGGTGGGGGATCCGTCGACGTGCTTCACGACAAAGGTCTCGTCCCCGTCTGTCGTGTCGTCCACGGCGCGCAGCGAGGCATACGGTCCCATGTTCAGGACCAGGCGACCCGATCCGCCGGTGCCGTCGAAGGCGTTGGTCCCGATGTTCGGGCCATCGGAGAAGTGGGCGAGCATCGGGGTCGGGCAGGTGATCTCAAACTTGAGGATCGTGATGCGCGCGAAATCCCACTCCAGGTTGATGGTGAAGAAGAGGTTGATCTTGAGGAAGATTCCGAGCTCGGCGTAGACCTCGCCGCTGATGTCGAAGATGCAGCGGATGTCTTTCTTCGCGTTGGCGATGATCTCGCTCACGCGAACCCGCCCGTCGCCGTCCGGATCGTTCAGGTTGAGGCGGATCTCGGCATAGATGCCCCCCTTGACCCCGAGGGAGGCGAACCCGACGCTCAGCCCGGCGCCGACAAACAGCCCGCCCTTGAAGGTGATCTCCGGGACATCGACCCCGTTGTCATCCACATCCTTGATGTAGAACCCGTCGAAGATATCGAGGACGTTCTTGTCGGAGCTCGAGAAATACTTCTGCAGACCGTAGGTGTCGTACCCGAAGGTGAGGTCGATCTTCACGCCGATCTCGCCGCCGAAGAAGACGGCGATCGGCCCCCAGATGTTGATCGTCTGGCTGAAGGCGGCCTTCAACTCGAGCACCGGCATGTGGTATTCGATGATGCTGACGGGCTTTCCGGAGAACAACTGGGCGACTGCGGAGATGTCGAGGATCGGGAACTTGATCCCGATTTTTTCCAGCTTCTTGAACAGCGCCTGGATCGGCCCGCCGCTGCCGCTTCCGTCGACCCGCTCCGACGGCGATTTGTTGCTCGAGCCTCCGCCCGGCTTCGGCGCGCTGCTCGTGTTGCCCCGGGCATCCTGGGTGATGGCGATGTTGCCCAGCGGGATCAGGATGGTATCGCCGACGACGGGGGTGTTGTTGGCGACATCGATGATGGTGGCGATCGCCTCGATGAACTTCCGGCTCGAGGGGGTCAGGTAGCCGAAGAGCTCGGCCAGGTCGAGCATGTTGAACGGGCGGCCGGCCAGGTCTGAGAGGATGGGGATCGGGGCCTGGATGGCATCGACCACGGGCTGGAGCGGTCCGGTGACTTTCTTGATCTCCTGGAGGATCGGGGCGAGGACCTGGCCGATGAAGGTGCCGACGTCGAGCTGGACGTGATTGATCCCGATGACCGGCGCGGTGGCGGCATGCCCCAGCTCCCAGCTCCAAACCAGGTCGAACTCCGCCAGGATCCGCGGGAACTGGGCGCTCCCCCCGAAGCTCACGGCAAGGTCGAGGTGGATGGCCGCCTTGATGCCAAGCTTGGCGCTGACCACGTCCCCGAGGGAGAGCCCGGGACGCTGCAGGTCGGAGGCCGTGAGCTTACCGTCGTTTCCGACGGGGTCCTTGATATCGACGACGAAGTACCCCTCCAGGATGCTCGTATCGCGGGGATGCCCCTCGGCGTCGTGCCCGTCCGACTCATCCGACACGTCGAGCTGCAGGAAGAAGAGCTGTCCCCGTGCGTGCAACCCGGGGATCGTCACACTGAAGAAGACCCGCAGCTCGTCGGTCGGGGTGCTCGTCGGGCTGGAGGCGGGCCGGTAGTCGGTCTGGTAATAGAACCCCTGGTTGAGGTTCACCCCAAAGTAGAGCTTGAGGTCGAACCCGAGGGTGACCCGGACGTTGCCATCCACGGAGAGCCCGAAACCCGGGATCCCGATGTTGAAGTTGATCGGGTTGGCAGAGGTGTCGACCAGGTCGGCCGCCTTCAGGAGCCGGATCTTGAAGTCGATGTTGTTGCCGCTGCAGTTGACCTGGATGTCGTTGGCGTCGGTGATCGGGACGACCCGCGAGATGTAGGCGCCGTCGTCCGGGGTGATGACGTGGTCGCTGGCGTCCAGGAGCTGGCCGTCGGCGTCGACTTTGACGAGGAGGTTCAGCCCGGCCGGCCCGAGGGCGGCGAAGATCGCCTCCTTGACCAGGCCGATCGGATCCCCCGCCTCGGCCAGCCGGGTGCGGATGTTCCCGAGGAGCCCGGTCCGGAAGTCAGAGATGAAATTCGCGGCGGCCCCGAGCTTGTCGCCCACCAGCGGAAGGTTCGTGTTGAGAACCTGGCTGCGGAGCCCATCCTCGATCTTCCCAAGGAGCTCATCGAGGCCGTCCAGCAAGACGGGCGTGCTGCGGATGATCTGGCAGACGTCGAGCGAGTTGAAGAGGCTCGCGATGTCGGGGGCCGCGAACCGGATGCCGGTCGAGTTGCCGTGGAGCAGGAGGTTGCTCAGGCTCGGCACCACCATCGCCAGGCTGTTGTCGGCGAACCCGTCGTGGTTGTTGTCCGCCGTTGAGCCGAGCGGGATCGCCGAGAGGCCGTAGACCGGCAGGATCACGGAGAACCCGGCGGTGAAGCCGAGGTCGAAATTGTTAAGGTCGAACAGCTGGTCGCGGAAGTAATGGCGACCGGGGCCGGCGTTCTTCAGCGTGAGGTTGATGCTGGCGTTGTCCCCCGGACCGGCGGTGGTCGGGTCGCCATCGGCATCGAAGGTGATGCTTCCGTTGCGAACCCGGATCCCGAGAAGCCCGCCCGCCTTGAAATCGAGGTTCGTCCCCCGCACCGCGGCGTTCAGGAAGATGCCGGTGCCGGTGTTCGGGCCCGCGTAGCCGCTGTCGTAGAGGAAGGGTGTCGGGCGGCAGGGGTTGCTGATGTCGATGCCGACGGAGAGGCGGAAGGTGGCGGAGGCGACGATGGTGACGTTGCCCGAGGCCTCGATGGCCACCAGGTCGGCCAAGGCTCCCAGAAGGGCCTTGGCGCCACCAAACGGACCGTCGGGGAGACGGTCGACGTAATCCTTGAGACGGAAGTAGAACGGAACGGTTTGCCGGTAATCGGCCGTGAAGGCCAGCTCCAGCCGGAGCGCGGTGGTCGAGACCGTGCCGGAGCCATCCCCGCCCAGGGCGGGGTCCAGGGCCACGGTCACCGGGGGAGCGCGGGGCCCCGAGTCGGTGATGAGGGTCTGGACGGCATGAACGATGGTCGCGGCCCGCGTGTACGTCGCGTTGTAGTGGATCGTCAGCACGCGACGCGTCGAGTCATAGGAGGCCTCGGCCTGGTCGACCCCCGGGGCATACCGGTTGTCGTCCTCGAACTTGACCCGCAGGGTCGCGAACGTGCCGCTCGGGACGACCGCCGTGAACAGGATGGCGTTCTTGTCCCCCTGGGGATCGAAGACCGCGGTGCGATGGGTGTCGTCGAGCTTCGGGTTGGCCACCGTGTCGACCGCGAAGGTGAGGCTCCCCGCGGGAAGGTGGAGCAGCGACTCAAGGTCGTGCTGGAGGCGGGTGAGCGTGGCGGCATCCCCGTGGAGGATCCCGTTCACCGCGTCCAGGATCTGGTTCCCGACATTCAGGATCTCCCCGAGGCTCACCCCGACCCCGGGGATCGGGTCGTTGATGAACTCGAAGCCCCGGATGTTCTCCAGCTGCTGCCCGAGCTTGGTGAGGCCCGAGAGCAGGTCAACCAGGGTCAGGCAGTTAAAATGGCTGAAGGAGCTGAACTCCGGCAGCGTGATGAAGATTCCCTTGTTGTTCGTCGCGGCGTCGTACGGCTGGCTGTTGATGTGGAGGTCGGTGACATCCGGGATGTAGACCCGGAAGAGGTTCTCGTCCGAGTCGATCAGGCTCACCGGGCCGAGCGACGCGCTCATGTTGGGCAGGCTGAGGTCGACCGCCGCCTGGGTCGTGAGTTGCGGGCGGATGTAGGTCGCCACGCGCTCGATGTCCGCCACCAGGGTGCTGATGTACACCCGGGGATGCCCGGAGGAGCTGGAGGGGTCGGCCAGCGCCACCGTGACGCGGAGCGACCCGCCGAGGGTGCCGGGCCCGGCGCTGAAACGGACCAGCCCGGCGGCGCCCCCCAGGTTCGCGGAAATGTTGATTCCCGACGCGGCGATGGCCAGCGTGCCGCTGATCGAGAGCCCGTCAAAGAACAGGCCCTTCACCTTGGACCGGGCCTGCTGCCCCACCGGCATCCCGAGCTCGGTCACCGCCACGTTGTGCGGATCCGCCTGCACCTCCAGCGAGTTGATGTTCCCCAGCTCCGTGTCCTTCACGAGGAGCACGAGGCTGTTCCCGACCACGATCGCCTGCACGTGCTGGCTGAGCTTGTCGGAGGCGTTGGTGGCATTGGCCGCAACGGCGAAAGCCTGGTTGAGGTCGTCGGCCAGGTCCTGAACCGAGGCGTTGTTGCTGGTCTGCGAGGTGTTGGACCCAGAGGGGCTGCGGAGCAGGTGGACCAGGTAGTGGTCCCCGGACCCGAGGGTGGCGGTCCGGGAGGAATTCAGGATCACCGTGAAGGTGGCATCGTCGGTCAGCCGGCCGTTGGAGGGGGGAGGCACCAGGGCGGCATTGCGGAGCCGCGGCGTCTCGACAGGGGTGAGGTCGACACCGAGGGTTGTCGTCAGGTCGATTGAGGCCGTGATCCCGACATCGCCCGTGACCGTGATGTTCCCAAAACCGCCGAACAGCGGCTGGTCGGTGGCGATGTGCGCAGTGAGGCTCTTCGCCCAGGTGAAGTGGAGGTCGGTGCCGAGGGTGGGCCCGGAGGGGGTCGCCAGGATCGCCCCCGCCAGGGCATGGAGGGCGGAGGCGCCCGGGACGTTGTCCCGGATGTACTGCAGGAGCGCCTCCTCGGTGTTGGGTTGCGGACGCTCCGCCGCCTCCTGCTGGTCGGTGAACCCGAGCTTGAGATAGCTGTCGTCGGCGCTCGAGGCGGCGGTCAGCCGGATTCGGTTGACCGTCTTGCCCGGCACGTTCGCGATCGCTATCGCCCGCCGCCTCGCCGGGTTGCCCGCCTCATCAAGCACATCGCTTTCCTGGACGAAGGCCCTCAGCAGCCCCGCGAATTCGGTCGAGGCGAATGCCGTGGCGAGCGCGGCATTCAGGTCATCTGCCAGCTTGTCGAGCGGGGTCTGGGTGCCGGTCACCGAGCTGTTGTCGGTGGTGTCCAAGGCATGGATCGTGACCTTGGTCGGGGAGACCGCCCCGTTGACCAGGAGGTAGAACGAAACGTCAGAGGCCAGGATGCCGGTCGACACCGTGGCGGCGGTGAGGGCCCCTGTCCCCTCGATTTCCATCCAGACAACGCGGCTGTAGAAGTCGCGCAGGTAATCGTTGGCGAAATCGAACACATCCCCGATCGACTTGTTGAGGAGCGGGATCTGGGTGTTGAAGAACGAGGAGCCGCGAATGGCCCCAATCCAGTCGGCGATCCGGCGCAGCTCGACGACCCACTCAAGCACCCCGGCATCTGCGGCGCTGAAACCGGAGAAGGCCGGGAACTCGGCGGCATGGGAGCCGTCGGGGTAGATCCGGGCCAGAAGCGCCCCATCCTTGGTCCGGAAGTCGAGCGGGGTGTTCGGATCCGAGGGATGGAACCGCTCCATGAGGAACCGGGCGTTGAGGGTCAGCCCGTTGATCCCGAGCGTGCCATCGATGCAGACCCGCTCGAGCTCCTCGGTGTAGAGGAGCTTCACCGTCGCGAGCTTCGCCCCGGTGATCGGGTCGTGAACCTCCAGGTCGCGGTCGATCCCTTCGGCGATGGTGTTGATGTCGACGATGTATTTGCCCCCGCCGATCAGGCGCAGGGAGGTCGTGTTGACCACCAGGTTCAGCTCTCCCTCGGCATGGAGGGCGTATTTCTTCTTGGCGGACGGGGCCGCCGACGGGTCGATGAGGATCAGCAGCCCGAACTGCCCGTTCAGGAGCTCGAGCCCGTACTTGGTCGGCGCGGTCTGGAAGTCCGGCGTGGAGGTGTAGCCCACCCAGCCGGTGATGCCGGTCCCGGCCACCATGATCTCGCTCTTGGTTGGGGCCGGCTTCTTCATCGTGAAGGTCACGTTGCTGAAGTTGGCGTTCTGGTCGGCCGACGTGGCGTGCGGGGTCGGGTTGGGGGCCGAGCCCTGGACGAACTGCACCTCGATGCCGAGGTCATGGCTCAGGGCGGTCGCGAGCGAAACCACGTGATCGCGGCGGTTCTGCGCAAGATCGTCGTTCCCGCTCTCGCTGTCGCGGTTCATGTGGGCGCCGCCGAAGCTGCTGATGCTCCCATTCACCGTCGCCACGATCTTGGAAACCTTCTGCCCGGGGGTGGCCGCCTCCACGCGGGCGATCTCCTGCCGGATGTTGGCCAGGAGCAGCTGGTAGCGGGCGTAGGACGCCGCGTCGCCCCGATCGGGATCCGTGGAGGTCACGTGCTCGGGATCGAACGTGCTCGAGATCGAGCTGAGGCCGATCGGGAAGAGGACATTCCGCAGCGCGATCTGCTGCGTGGTGCTCGACTCGGTGAACTGGTGAATGTCCTGCGTCTCCGCCGCGGCCGCATCCACGTGGGTCACCTTGGAGAAGCTCACCGCCCCGGCGATCTGCACCCAGTTGTCGAAGTTGAGCTTCACGCTCGCGTCGATGGCCAGGAACGGGTGATCGAGCGTCCCCCCCTGATCGACGTTCGGGTCGACGTTCACCGCGATCGGCTCGCCGCACAGGTTCCAGTGCCCGGTCATCAGCCGGTAGGTGGTGCTGCTCCCGGGCTCAAACCCAAGCGTGTTCACCCGGACCCGAGCCGCCCCCTGCACGGTCAACTCGGAGAACCCGACGATCTCCGCCGACCCGCGCGCATCAAGCGCGAACCGCCGGGTCTCGGGGGTCGAGGTGGAGGTGTTGGCGGGAACCAGCTCCAGCTGCAAGGCCAGGGAGCCGTGGGCGATTTTCAGCCCCTTGGCATCGGAGGGAAGGGAGATGTTGGTCCCGCCGACCGACGTGCGATCGGCCTGCACCGTACCATCGCCGAGGAACACCAGGACATCCGTGGCGGCGATGCGGTACCGAATGTAGTCCGTGGCCGGGGTGCTCTTCGCGGCCTGCAGCAGGGCGGTGGTAAAGCTGGCATTCTGAAACTTGCGCGACGTGTCGAGGCCCGGGGCCGCGGCCCCGGGAAGATCCCCCGGGGTGAAGGTCACGGAAAACGGATGCCCCAGTTCCGTGGTCAGATCGGAGGAGAGGGCTGCCGCAAGGGCCACGACATGGTCGCGACGGTGGGCATCCAGGTCGTCGGTATGGGTGGCGTTGTCCCGGTTCTGGAACCGGGGGGCCCCAACCAGGCTGTACTGGCCGTGAACAATCGCGCTCAGCCCCGAGATGACGTAGCCGTCCGCTGTCGCCTGCTGCACCTGGCGAAGAATATCCTGCTTCAGCCGGTTGTAGTTGGCATCCCCCTGCACGATCACACTCGATCCGGTGTCGAAGTACACCCGGTCGAGCTCGATGCTGCGCTGGCTGTTGGTGGTGGTGCTTCCAGTCCCCGCGATGAACGCCCGCTCAATCGCCACGTTGCCGCCGATCTGGACCAATCCGAGGTAGTCGACCGAGAGGAGCACGTTGCCGGCGACACAAATATAGGGGTGGGCAATGGTCCCCTGCTCCGCCGGGGTGGTGAAGGTCAGCGGGACCGGCGTGGTGCCCGGGATGCTGATCGTGGCACTGATGTTCCCCGCGGTGTTGTAGCGGACATGCACCCCGCCGTTCAGGTACACCTTGTCGACCCCCTCGAGGGAAACCCGCCCCTGGGCGTCGAGCGCGATCGTGGTCTGCCCCGCGTTCGGCCGCTGGATCCGCAGACCAAGAACCCCCTCGCTGACCCGCACCCCGGTGGCCGACTCCGTCCCCTCGCCGCTCCCGACGAACAGCTCCAGATCCTTGATCGCGACGTCCAGGGTGTAGTCCCCGGCCACGTTGGTTGTGGCGCTGAAGTGGAAATCGCCGTTCAGGACAAAGTCCTTCGCGATGTTCATCCGGTCGCTTCCGGAGGCCTCGAGCACGCGGGTCCCATCCGCGAAAGTCACCACCGCGGCCGGCGGAAGCGTCCCAAGCAGGGTCAGCGGCTTGAAGGGAGGGATCGCCTCGTTGACGGCCAGATTGGTCGTGTTCATCCGGACGTGGAGCGTCCCCTGGAGGGCGACGTCCTGCATTCCGTACGAGGTGACGCTCCCCTCGACATCCAGGGCGACTCCTCCATTCTCCAACACAAGCCCCCCCTCGCCCGCCGAGAGGAGCAGCCCCTTGGGGGTGGCCGTCCCCCAACCCGTGCCCACGAACAGGCTCACCCCGGTCAGCGGAACCTTGGTGATGTCGGTCGAGGGGTCCGCCGGGCTTGGGGCGGCGGAGGGAAGCCGCCGGAGGGTGACCTGGCCGATCAGGGTCACCAGATCGCCGAAGGTCACCTCACCCAGGAGCGAAAGGGAGGTCTCGGCGGCGGTGCCGAAAGCATCCGGGGCCCGGACGCCCACGGACTTGTCCCCGACAAACCGCACAATCGAGCCGCCGAGCGTGGTCGCATTCGGCAGGGGAAGGTCGGCGTCCAGGGAGCCGGTCGGGTCGGTCGGCGTCCAGAGTGCCGCCGCCCCGGAGCCCTGCAGGTCTCCCAGGGTGGCAAACGGGGTGGTGGCCACCGGGGCGTTGAACCCCACATGCAGGGCGGTATCGATCGTCAGGCTCCCCTTCGGGTCGGACGGGGTCGAACCGGTGATCGAGACCAGGGCCGCCCCACCGGAGTCGACCCCGTAGTCGAGCCGGGTCACGGCAAAGAAGAAGGCGTTGGCGTCGGAAAAGGCAACCGTCTGGTCCACCCCAAACGTCATCTCAAGGTCCACGGAGACGTTGACCGTGGCAGTCCCTCCAACCGTCGTGTTCACCCCCGCATCCGGGAAGTTGGCCGCCTGGCTCAGGTTGACCGTCGCTGTCCGGGCCAGCCGAAGGTGAAGGTCGTAGCTGATCTTGCTCCCGACATTGTGGGGGACCAGGGTCCCGGGAAGCACCTGTGCCAAACTGGCAATGTGGGTGCCGAAGGCTTCGGCGGTGGGACTGGGGGTGTCGCGGAGCCAGGCATCGAGATCGTCGAAGAAGAGGGTCTTGAGCTGGTTCTGAAGATCGGCCGCCGTGAT
>DMJJ01000046.1:18563-22002 GCA_003452185.1 Verrucomicrobiales bacterium
GAGTCCTCCGTCCCGATGGCCGTCCGCAGGGCCGTCAACCCACTCCGCAACGCCGTGATCTTGGTCAGCGCAGTTCCGGGGGGAGGGAGAACCGAAGGGAAAAAGGAGGCGTCGGGATTCGAGGAGGAATCCGTGGAGGCAAGAGTGACGGAATCGTGAATGACTGCGGCGGAAAGCATTACGGCCCCCTCGGGGGGGCCTTGAGCCGAGTGGAGGGAAGCGAGAAGCTGCTGCTGAAGCGTCTTCACCTCGCCGGCTGCGTCGGCCGGAACAGCCGTCGACTCGACGGAGGCGGGAAGCGCAGGGGCGGCCGTCGGAGCGATGCCATCCGCCGCAACCCCGGTCTCCTGGAGAGCAACGGGACCCTGAGGGTGAGCGGCCACCGGAAGCGACTCGAGAGACGGAGCACCGGCTTCCACCCGAGCCGGAGTCGGGCCGGCCATGGCGACTGAAGGATCGGTCGCTCCGGCCGACGGAGCGGCCGCTTCGAACATCGAATCCAACGTGGCAGCCGGGTCATATTGACCCGCGTCCGGTGCAGCGAGTTCGATGGCCGAGAGGGTCTCTGAAGGGGCCGGAAGGTCGTGAGGTTTCTGGGAGCTGGGAGTGGAGGTCAGGGCGGTTGCCACAGCGACGGCCCCCGCAATGTCCCCGGAGAGGAGGACTCGGCTCTCGAGTTCTTCCAGCTGAAAAGAGCTCTTGGACTGTACAGGCACGCCCATTACGAAACCGTGTGAGGAGGCTTCAGACCCCGTGGAACAGGGGCATCCGCAAAAGCTCGCCACCCGGAAGTGAAAGGATAGACACCTATAAACCTGAGGAACCCCCTATGTCAAGGTACGGGGGTTTGCGGATCGCTATAATCCTTTGCAACCCTCGACAGCCAAGCGGTTACGGATTACGGTGCCTCCCATGTCGCGATTCAAGCCATGTACTTCAGTTGCAGAGCTCAGGGGAGCGTTCCTCCTGGTGCTGGCCCTTGGGCTCCCATTGCCCCGTGCGGGAGCGGCCGAGGCGCTGGAGGTCGGGGAGAAGATCCGGCTGAAGGAGCTCGTCCTCAAGGTGCGGGACCAAAGCGATGTCCTGCAGAGCAAGTACTTGGAATATCGGGTCAGCCGCAAGCGGTTCGAGGCGGAGAAAGGGATCTTTGAGCCCGACTTCGTCGCTTCGTACGAACGGGATGAGAACAAGCGCCGCAACACGGCCGAGCAGCAATCGCAGCAGATCCTGATCAACAACACCCGGATTTTCCAGGAGCAGAATAACGTCTACAACGCCGGGCTCGAGGGGTTGATCCCGATCGGGGGCAAGGTCCGTTTGGGGTATACCCTTCGCGATCTCGACAACAACCTGCAGCCCGGGCTTGGGGTGACCTCGGAGTTTCAGACCTTTGCCGGGATCAGCGTCACCCAGCCGCTGCTGAAGAACTTTGGAAAGTCGATCACCCTGGCGAATCTGCGCCTGGCGTCGCTCGCCTCCGAGGCGGCGTTCGAGGATTACCGCCGGCAGCTGATGT
Source organism: Verrucomicrobiales bacterium (assembly GCA_003452185.1). Classification (GTDB taxonomy): domain Bacteria; phylum Verrucomicrobiota; class Verrucomicrobiia; order Limisphaerales; family UBA11320; genus UBA11320. The sequence goes on from DMJJ01000046.1 coordinate 20,080, forward strand.
TGACCCTCTCGACCACCGAGGGGGCCTACTGGAACCTTTACCTGGCGCAGGAGCAGGTTCGATTCTTCGAGGAGTCGGTCCACCTTGCCGAGACCATCCACCGGGATGCCCAGGCCCGGTTCGACGCCGGCAAGAGTTCCGAGCTCGAGGTCCAGGAGTCGCTCTCCGCCCTCGCCCTTCGTCGGTCGAAGCTGGCCGATGCCGAGCAAAAGCGTTTTGAGGCCTCCAGCAAGCTGACTGCCCTCTATGGCTCTGCGGCCTTTGGCACCAACCAGGTGCTGGTCGTCGTGGACAACCCCGGGGATGAGCCCCCGCCCGAGTTCTCGTTCCAGGAGGCCGCCGCGCGGGCCTTCGCCTCCAACCCCGACTACGGGTCGCAGAAGAAGAAGATGGCCTCCGAGGACATCCGCCTCGCCTACGCCAGGAACCAGCGGCTTCCCCAGCTCGACCTCAAGGCGAGCTATGGGCTCAACGGGCTCGGGGAGACGGTGCGGCTTTCGAGCGACCAGGTGGGACGGGGGAGCTACGCCTCCTGGTCGGCCGGGTTTGAGCTCCGGGTGCCGATCCTGGGGGGAACCAAAAGCCGCCGGGATTACGAGGCCGCGCAGCTTCGGGTCCAGCAGGCGCTGACCGACCTCAAGGAGCTCGAGACCCAGATCTACAACGGGCTCGACAACGCCCATCGCAAGGTGCTCAGCAGCACCAAGAGCATCGCCAACTACCGGCAGGTCGTGGAGTTCAACCAGAACCTCCTCCAAAGCCAGATCAAGCGGCTGGAGGCCGGCAAGATCGAGCCGCGCAAGGTGCTCGAGGTGGAGGCCGACCTTCTGGAATCGAAGAGCGCCGTGGCCGAGGCCCTCGTCCAATACCGCCGCGCCCTCCTCGAGCTGGAGCTGGTGCAGGGGACGTTCCTCGCCGCCCGCGAGCTCGAGATCGACAAGAAGATCCTCGACTCCAAGACCCGGGATCTCCTCAAGGCGGCGACCCCTGCGGCCGCCCGGTAACCCCATTTCACCCAGGACTCAAATATGGACCCCGTCGCCCCGCTCCACCCCCCGCGCAACACCCGCTCCCCCCGTAACGCCCCGGGCCTCGCGGCCACCGCCTCGAGGACTCTCGCCGCCCTCGGACTGTTGCTGGCCCTCCTCGGGCCCGCCTCCACGCGCGGGGCGGAGTCGGTTGCCATCACCGAGCCGTTCTTCGACGTGATGGTCAGCGCCCCCGTGGCCGGCATCGTCACGAAGCACCGGTTCCACGAGGGAGACTTCGTCCCCGAGGGCCAGGTGATGCTCGAGCTCGACAACCAGCTGGAGGAGCTCGAGGTCGCACGGCGGAGGATCGTCCTTGAGACCAAGCAAAAGGACTTCGAGGTGACCCAGACCCTCTTCAAGACCTCCAAGTCCGTGAGCAAGGAGGAGCTGGAGAAAAAGGAGAGCGAGTACAAGGTTGCGAAGGTGGAGCTCGCCGGGGCGGAGGAGCAGCTCGCGCGCCGGTCGGTCAAGGCCCCCATCGCCGGGGTGATCACGGAGATCCTCATCGACCCGGGTGAGGCGTGCCAGCCGTACCAGCCGATCCTCCGCCTGGTGGACACCCGACGGGCCTACATTGTGGCGAACCTGGAGCCCGCCGCCGCCGCCGGCCTCAAGCTCAACGGGACCCTCAAGGCCCTGGTGCCCGTCGGCACCGAGGTCACCCCGGTCGAGGCCCGGATCAGCTTCGTCTCCCCCGTGGTCGACCCCGCCAGCGGGCTCCACAAGATCAAGGCGATTTTCGAGAACCCGGAGGGGCGCATACGCCCCGGAGTCTCGGCCCGGATCCAGTTCTGAGCCGCCCCCCCTGTTTCAGCCCCAGCCATCGATAGCCCCATGAGCCAAGCCTCCAACGACCTTTCCGCCCTCCGCGGGTTCAGTGGCCCTCCGCGGG
>DMJJ01000046.1:22300-27107 GCA_003452185.1 Verrucomicrobiales bacterium
CCCGGTTCCTTCAAGGCCTCGGCGCCCTGGTGGATGCCCGCAAGGTGATCCTGCTCCTCCGGGACCCGAAGTCGCCCGGCGACTGGCGCCCCGTGGGCGACTGGTCCGGGGGCAACGCCTCGCCCCGCCCCATCGCGACCCTGGCGGCCCAGACCGCCACCCTCGCCGCCCGTTGCGCCGACGAATCCCCCTCCCTGTGCCTCCCGCTGGACGGGAAGCCCGCCCCCGCCCAGCCCCTGCACTACGTCCTGGCGGTCCGGCTCCGGCTGCTCAAGGCCGAGGAGACCTGCGTGGCGATCCTCCTCACCCCCGAGGTCACGGAACGGGAGGCCCTGGAGGCCCTGGCTCGGGTCGAGCTCGTGATCGACGTGCCGGAATCCTACCAGCAGTCGTCCGCGGCCCGCATCGCCCGATCCGACGTCGAGAAGGTCACCACCGTCGTCGACCTCCTCTCCGAGGTCCACCGGGAGACCCGCTCGCTGGCCGCGAGCCTCGCCCTCTGCAACGCCGTCGCCACCCGCCTCGAGTGCGAGCGCGTGAGTCTCGGGTGGCTTGAGGAGGGGTACGTCCGTCTCCAGGCGATCAGCCGTACCGAACACATCGACCGCAAGATGGCCGCCGCCCAGCAACTTGAGGCGGCCATGGAGGAGTGCCTCGACCAGGACGAGGAGATTCTCTGCCCCCCGGACCCGGACCGGGCGCCGACGGCCGGCAGCGTGACCCGCGACCATGCCCTGTTTCTGGAGGCCCAGCGATCGGGCCACCTGATCTCCCTTCCCCTCCGGCACGACGGCAAGCCGGTCGCGGTCCTCCTGTGCGAGCGGGCCTCCAAGCCGTTCGCCCCGTCCGAGGCGCAGCTCCTCCGGCTCACCTGCGATCAGGCGATCCATCGGCTGAGGGACCTCAAGCGAAGCGATCTCTGGTTTGGAGCCCGACTTCGCCAGTGGGCCCGCGACCAGGCGGGCCGGGTGGTCGGGCCCGAGCACACCTGGGCCAAGGTGCTCGGGGCCCTCGGGGCGATCCTCCTCCTGGCACTCATCTTCGTGAGGGTTCCGTACCGGGTCTCCGGGAACTTCATCCTCCGGAGCGACGCCCTCACCTATGTGACCGCCCCCTTCGACGGCTTCCTGCGCACGGTGCAGGTGCGCCCCGGCGACATCCTCCCGGCCGGGGCTCCGCTCCTTTCCCTCGACACCGTGGAACTGGAGCTCGAGGCCTCCTCGGCCACGGCCGACCTGGCCCGGTACCAGCGCGAGGCCGAGAAGGCGCGCGCGGCAAAGAACCTGGCCGACATGCGGATCTCCCAAGCCCTCGCCGACCAGGCGCGGGCCCACCTGGACCAGGTCCAGCACCGTCTCTCCCAGGCCACCCTCAAGGCTCCCTTTGCCGGCGTGGTCGTGGAGGGGGATCTCCGGGAGCGGCTGGGCGCCCCCCTCAAGCAGGGGGAGGCCCTGATGAAGGTCGCCCGCATCGACACGAGCTACGTTGAGGCCGAGGTTCCCGAACGCGACATCCATGAGATCACCGAGCAGCAGCGGGGGCAGATCGCGTTCCTGAGCCAGCCCGCCCGCTCCTTCCCGATCCGGATCCTCCGGATCGAGCCCGCGGCCGTGACGCGCAACGCGGGGAATGTCTTCCTGGTCCGCTGCGGCCTCGACACCGCCGTCGAGCCGTGGTGGCGGCCCGGGATGGTCGGGGTCTGCCGTCTCGAGGCCGGCAACCGGTCGCTCCTCTGGATCCTGACCCACCGGACCATTGACTTCCTCCGGCTCAAGCTCTGGTGGTGACCAACCGACGGTGACGAGAGGCAACGCCCATGTCCGAGTCCCAATCGACATTCAGCGAGCACTGGCACCGGATCGCGCAGCAGCGGATCTGGCTCCTGCCGAACGTCCGCGTCCGGAGACAGTTCTTCCGGGGTGAGCGGTGGCACGTGCTGGAGCACCCGTTTGCCAACCGCTTCTTCCGGCTTCGTCCCGCGGCCTACGACTTCGTCGCCCGCCTGGGCCCCGATCGCACCGTGCAACAGGTCTGGGAGGAATGCCTCGCCCGGCATCCGGATGACGCCCCGGGGCAGGAGGCGGCCCTCCAGCTCCTCTCCCAGCTGTACCAGGCGAACCTGATCCACTACCCCTCCGCCTCGGACAGCGCCCAGCTGTTCGAGCGGTTCGAGAAGCGGCGCCAGCGGGAGATCCGCAGCACCCTCATGAACGTCATGTTCATGAAGTTCCCGCTCCTCGACCCCGACCATTTCCTAAACCGGACGGCCCCCTTCCTGAAGCCGCTCTTCTCCTGGTTCGGGGTGCTCCTCTGGCTCATCGTGGTCGGCATCGGCGGCAAGTTCGCCCTCGACCACGCCCCGGAGCTCCAGCTCCAGTCGCAGGGAATCCTCGCCCCCGACAACCTCCCCCTGCTCTACCTCTGCCTCATCGGCCTCAAGACGGTGCACGAGTTCGGCCACGCCTACGCCTGCAAGGTCTTTGGCGGCGAGGTCCACTCCATGGGCGTGATGCTGATGATCTTCACGCCGGTGCCGTTCGTCGATGCCACCGCAAGCTGGGGCTTCCGGAGCCGCTGGCACCGGATGCTGGTCGGAGCCGCGGGCATGATCGTGGAGCTTTTCCTGGCCGCCATCGCCGCCATGGTCTGGTCGCACACCGCCCCGGGGATCCTCCACTCCCTGACCTACAACCTGATGTTCATCGCGTCGGTGTCGACGCTCGTGTTCAACCTCAACCCGCTGCTCCGGTTCGACGGCTATTACATGCTGTCGGACTTCGCGGAGATCCCCAACCTCCACCAGAGGGCGACGGCGTTCCTCCGCTACCTGGCCGAGCATCACCTGTTCCAGATCCCGAGGGCCGAGCCCCCCACCCGGAGCCGGAGCGAGCTGACGTGGCTCGCCCTGTTCGCCGTGCTGAGCTACACGTACCGGATCATCGTCTTCAGCGGGATCCTGTTCGTGGTGGCAGACCAGTTCCTGATCCTCGGAATCCTCATGGCAATCGCCGGGGTGATCTCCTGGGTCGTGGTGCCGGGGGGACGCCTTGTCCAGTATCTGGCGACCAGCCCGCAGCTTGAGCGACGACGCCCCCGGGCCATCGCCCTCACCTCCGCGATCGCCGCGGGGCTGATCACCCTCTTTGGGTTCATCCCGTTCCCAAGCCACATCCGGGCCCCGGGCGTGGTGCAGACCCAGCGTCGCACGGAGCTGGCGGCGCGGGTGGACGGAAGGATCACCCGGCTGTTTGTCCGCACCGGGACGCATGTCGAGGCGGGGGCCCCGCTCGTGGAGCTCGAGAACCAGGAGCTTCTGCTCCGCCGCGCCCAGGCGGAGTCCCAGCTGGAGGAGACCCGGGCCCGGCTCCTCCAGGCGCAGCAGAACGAGATGGCCAACCTGAAGCCGCTCCGTCAGCGGCTCGAGACCGTGGAGCGGCTGCTGCACGAGATCGCCGTCGACCAGTCGAATCTGGTCGTGCGGGCCGCCCACCCCGGCATCTGGGTCGCCCCCGGGGTCGAGGACTACATCAACCGGTGGATCCGGCGCGGGACGGAGCTCGGGCTGGTGGTCGACCCGACGCGTTTCGAGTTCACCGCCGCGGTGAGCCAGGGGGATGGCGACGCCCTGTTTGGCCGGCCGATCCGGGCGGCGGAGGTTCGGGTCACCGGGCAGAGCAGCCGCCTCCTGGCGGTGGAGTCCTGGAAGCCCGTCCCGGGAGAGCAGACCCAGCTTCCCTCTCCCGCCCTTGGGTGGGTGGGGGGCGGCACCCTGGCGGTGTCGTCCGACGACCCCCACGGACGGAAGACCACCGAGCCGTTCTTCCAGGTCGACGCGCTCTTGAAGGAGAACACCCCGGGGCTTCTCTTCCACGGCCGGACCGGGGTGCTGCGGCTCACGCTCGAGCCCGAGCCGCTGCTGAACCGCGGGGTGCGGCGTCTGCTGCAGCTGGTCCAGAAGCGCTACACCCTCTAGCCTGGAACCCTGACTCCCGCATTCCCCGACTGGCAGCCCAATCCGATGACTCCGACCGCCGAAATCCGCCGCACCGGGTTCAAGCCCCCCGAGCGCCTGCTCCGGGGCCTGGATGCGCGGGTGCAGCGCTGGGTGGGGGCCTACCGTCGCCGCGACGCCGCCCTGCGGCCGCTGCGCGAGGCGGTGGACCAGGCCGTGACGATGGCGTCGTCGGTCCAGCCCCTCACCGACGGCCAGCTCCGTCATCGGCTCGAGGAGCTGCATGCCGCAATCCGCCGGGGGGGACGCGATGCCGACGCACAGCTCGCCCCGGCCCTTGCGGCCCTGCGGGAGGCCGCCACCCGGTGCACGGGGCTCAGCCCCTTTCCGGTGCAGCTCCTGGGGGCCGCGGCCCTGAGTCGCGGGCTCCTGATCGAGATGGCCACGGGCGAAGGCAAGACGATCACCGCCGGGATCGCCGCCGTCCTGGCGGGCTGGACCGGCCAGCCGTGCCATGTCATCACGGTGAACGATTATCTGGTCGAGCGGGATGCGGCCTGGATCCGTCCGCTCTATGAGTTCTGCGGGCTCCGTGTCGGGTGTGTCACCGGCCCAATGGCCCCGGCCGAGCGCCGCGCGGCCTACGCGTGCGACATCACCTACGTGACCAACAAGGAGGTGCTGGCCGACTTCATACGCGACCGCCTTCAGCTCGGTCCCCTGAAGAGCCCGACCCGCCGGCTGCTCCAGTCGGTCCTTCGACCCGGGGCCCCGCAGGCCCCCGGGGTCGTGCAGCGCGGGCTCCACACGGCGATCGTTGACGAGGCGGACAGCGTCCTGATCGATGAGGCGGTC
>DMJJ01000046.1:27446-35949 GCA_003452185.1 Verrucomicrobiales bacterium
GCCCACACCCTGGTGGCGGCCCTGGAGAAGGGTGCCGACTACGAGGTCGATGTGCGGTATCGCGACATCACCCTGAACGCCTCCGGCCTCCAGAAGCTGGCCGACCGGTGCGGGTCCCTCCCGGGTCTCTGGCGGAGTCCCTCCCGGAGGGCCGAGCTGGTGAAGCAGGCGCTGCTCGCCCGTGAGTTCTTCCTCCGCGACCGCCAGTACCTCGTCCAGGATGGGAAGATTGTCATCATTGATGAGTCTACCGGCCGCCCGATGCCGAACCGGACGTGGCATCAAACGCTCCACCAGGCGATCGAGGCCAAGGAGGGAATCCCGCTCTCGGATCCCCCCGAGACCGTGGCCCGGCTGAGCTTCCAGCGGTTCTTCCGCTGCTACCACAAGCTCTCCGGCATGACCGGCACGGCGAACGAGGCGGCGTCCGAGTTCTGGCATGTGTACCGGCTGGCGGTCGTGAAGATCCCGACCAACCGCCCCTGCGTGCGGGTGATGCACCCGGACCGCTTTTTTGCGACGGAGCCTGCGAAATGGGGGGCCGTCGTGGAGGAGATTGCCCGGCGCAACGCCACGGGCCAGCCGGTGCTGGTGGGAACGCGCAGTGTGGCCGCCAGCGACCACCTAGCGCGACTCCTCGAGGCGCGACACCTTCCTTTCGCCCTGTTGAACGCCACCCGGTTGAAGGAGGAGGCGGCCATCGTTGCGCTGGCCGGCGAGCGGGGACGGATCACCATTGCCACCAACATGGCGGGCCGTGGCACCGACATCCGTCTCGGCCCCGGGGTGGCGGAACTCGGGGGGCTGCATGTCATCGCCACCGAGCGCCACGAGTCGGGTCGCGTCGACCGGCAGCTCTTCGGGCGGGCCGCCCGCCAGGGGGATGCCGGCTCAGCCCAGGCATTCCTGAGCCTGGAGGATGAGCTGTTCAGGAAGTTTCTCCCCTCCCGGATCCTGGGGCTCCTGGGAAAGTGGGGCCCCGGCGACTCCGGTGGATCCACCCCGCTGCTTCGGCGCTCCCTGAAGCTCGCCCAGGGGGGGGCGGAACGCCAGGCGCGGAAGCAGCGCGAGTCCGTGCTGCGGGCCGATCTCTGGCTCGACGAGGCCCTCTCGTTCGCGGGCATCGACGCGGTCTAACCACCCCGGTTTCTCCCACCGGACGATGAGCCTCCGCCGCGGCGAACGCTCACGCAGAAGCTCCCCCCCCCCCACACACACGCGCTGGAATCTGGATCTGGATGCGACGCACCCGACCAGCGCGGGGCGCGGTTCAGCCGGGAGGGGACTTCGCGTCGGGTGGCGCTGGACGATCGATCAGGCGGACCGTGAACACGGATCCCTCTCCGGGAAGGCTCGCCACCTGGACATCCCCCTGGTGGGCATGGACGATGGCCTTGACGAGGCTCAACCCGAGACCCAGCCCGCGCTGCGAGCGGCTCTTGTCCCCGCGATAGAGGCGATCCCAGATCTTCCCCTGCTCCTCGAACGGGATCCCCATCCCGTTGTCGCGGAATTGGATTACAACAGCCCCCGGCTCGGAGCGGGCGCGGATCGTCACCGTTCCCCCCTCCGGGGTGTACTTGATGGCGTTGTCCAGCAGGTTGCCGAACACCTGCCGCATCCTGGGGGTGTCGATTGTTGAGAAGCAGGGGCGCTGAAGCTCCGGCACGAGCGTGATGCGTTTCTCCTCCGCCACGTAGTCGTACAGGCTCAGGACCTCCTCCAGCAGGCTGCAGACGTCCCATCGCTCCAGGTTGAGTCGCATGACCCCCGCCTCGGCCTCGGCCACGTCCAGCAGGGTGCGGAGCATGGTGAGGACCCGGTCCGACTCCTCGACGCAATCGGCCAGCGCCCCGGTGGTCTGCTCCGTGTCCGTCGGGTTTTGGAGGGCGAGCTCAGCCAGGCCGCGAAGCCGCGTCAGCGGGGTTCGAAGGTCATGGGCCACGTTGTCCAGGGATTCACGCATCCCGCGGATCAGGGCCTGGTTCTTGTCGAGCATGTGGTTGAAGAGCCGGGCGAGCTCCGACAGCTCATCGTTTGATTGAACCGCCGGGACCCGGGCGTCGAGCTTGCCCGTGTCGATGATCGACTTGGCCGCCGCCACGATCTGCCGGATCGGGCGCGTGGCCCGGTAGGCGAACACCGCCCCGCCGACGAGCGCCAGGGCGAGCACCGGGAGCATCACCATGAAGAACGTCCTGCGGAACGGCTCCAGCAGGGTCTCCCGGTTGTTGGTCATCCGCCCCACCTGCAGCAGGGAGCCGTCGAACAACGGCATCGCCCCGATGGTCATGTCCCGCTCGCCGTCGCGGGGGATCCGGAGATAGGGGCTCTTGACATGGAGACGCCTCCCGCCGAGCACCACCTCCGACGACTGGTACTCGACCCACTCGGGCGGCACCGAGACCAGGGCGGCCTCGTTCCTGGGACTCACGAGACGGACAAAATAGTTCTTCCCCCTGCGCCCCTCCGACCCGGCGTCCGTCCACTGGAGCAGGGCCCTCAGGCCGCCGGCCTCGTAGATTTTGGAAAACTCCTTCAGCTGCGCCTCGATTGCCTCCCGGTCCTTGGTCTCCATTGCGCTGGAGAGCATCAGGTACATGAAGCTGTACAGGGAGGCCGAGGTCGCGATGAACACCAGCGCATACCAGACGTTGAGCCGGAAGCTGAGGGTGCGGGTGAGCCGCTCAAGGATTCTTGAGGACATAGCCAACCCCGCGGAGGGTGTGAACGAGCTTCACCGGAAAATCCTTGTCGATCTTCGACCGCAACCGGTGGACGAGCACGTCGACCACGTTGGTCTGGGGGTCGAAGCTGTAATCCCAGACATGCTCCAGGATCATGGTCTTGGTGACCACCCGCCCCGGGTTGCGCATCAGGTATTCCAGCAGCGCGAACTCCCGGGCCTGGAGCTCGATCCGTTCGGTGCCCCGGGTGACCTCGCGGCTCAGGAGATCGATGGTCAGGTCGGCAAACGTCAGCCGCGTCGGCTCGGTGGACTGCGAGGCGCGGCGGATCAGGGCCTGCACCCGCGCGAGGAGCTCCGAGAAGGCGAACGGCTTTGTGAGGTAGTCGTCCCCGCCGGCCTGAAGGCCCCGGATCCGGTCGTCCAGCGACGCCTTGGCGCTCAGGATGATGATCGGCATGCGGATTCCCTCGCGCCGGAGGATCTGGAGCAGGCTGAGCCCATCCCGCTTCGGAAGCATCAGGTCGAGGACGGCGGCATCGTACGGGGCCGACCGTGCCAGGGCGAGCGCCTCCTCCCCATCCCCGGAATGGTCCACGGCGAACCCTGCCTGCTTCAGGCCGCTCACCACGAAGGAGGCGATCTTCTTGTCGTCTTCAACCACCAGGATGCGCATGACATCCGGGATTAGGGGGGAAGGGCTCACTTGAAGCAAGGACGCCCTCCCATGAGATGCCTTGGAATGGCACTGGGAGGGCGGTCTCGTGGGGTGGGATGTGTGGGAAGCGACGGGGGGTTACTTCCGCTTTTCCTCCTGTACTACTACGTAGCGGTTGGATCCGCGGCCGTTGCCGTCCGGAGTCCAAACCCGCAAAAGCACGGTCTCTTCCTTGATCTTCTCGCTCAGCTCAACAGCCTCGTCGGCCGACGTCACGGGCTTCTTGTTGATCTCGCGGATCACGTCCCCGATCCGCAGGCCCGCCTCGGCGGCGGAGCAATCCTCCTCAAGCTTCACCACGATGGCCCCCTTGACCTCCGGGGGAATTCCGTAGCGACTCCGGGCGTTGCGATCGATGTCCGCGACAGTCACCCCGTTCAGGGCGTCGACATCGCCGCCCGACTCCTTGCGCTCGTCGCTGGAGGCGAGGGTGTCGGGAAACTCCTTGAGCACGATGTCGATCTTGCGACGCTCGCCATCCCGGAGAACCTTGAGCCCGATGCGGGTCCCGGGGGCCGTCTGGCTCACCGCGAGGGTCAGGCTCCGATGGTCCCGCACGGGACGTCCGTCCAGCTCCAGGATCACATCCCCGTCCTTCAGGCCTGCCTTGGCCGCAGGGGTGTTCGGGGCGACCTCCGCGACGAGGGCGCCGCCCGATTCCTTGATCTGAAACTGCTTCGCCAGCCCGGGCGTCATCGGCTGGAGGATCACCCCCATGTAACCGCGCACCACGCGACCATCCTTCACGATGCTCTCCATGACGAAGCGGGCGAGGTTGATCGGCACCGCAAACCCGATTCCCTGATTTCCACCCGTCCGGCTCAGGATGGCGGTGTTGATCCCGATCAGGCGGCCCGCGGTGTCCACGAGCGCCCCGCCGGAGTTGCCCGGGTTGATCGGCGCATCGGTCTGGATGAAATTCTCGTACTTCAGCCCGAGCGCGGCCCGTCCCGTGGCGCTCACAAGCCCCATGGTCACCGTCTGACCGATCCCGAAGGGGTTGCCGACGGCGAGGACCACGTCCCCCACCTCAATGGCATCGCTGTCGGTGGTGGCGATCGGGACAAGGTCGCTCGCCTCGATCCGCAGGACTGCAATGTCGGTCTTGTCGTCCCGCCCGATGACGGTGGCGGTGTATTCCTTGTCCTCAGGTCCGACGGCGACCTTGACCTCGTCGGCCCCCTCCACCACGTGGTTGTTGGTCAGGATGTAGCCGTCGCGTGTGACAATGACGCCCGAGCCCAAGCCCTGCTCCTTGGGCTGCCGGTAGGTGCGTCGCCCGTAGTCCTCCCCGAAGAACCGCCTCAGCAGCGGGTCGTCGGCCGGCCCTCCCCCCCCGGCCCCCGGGGCGGTGACGGTCTTGGCCTTCGTGGTGCTGTACACCTTGACGACGCTCGGGCTGACCTTCTTGACGACGTGGGAGAAGCTCGCGGTGAACTTTCCGTCGCGCTGGAGCGGGGCGTTGTCCGACTCCAGCTTCACGGGGGGATTCTTTTCCCCCTTGGGCTCCTTGGCCTGAACGAACCGTGGCAGGCCGAGGGAAAGGAGGGCTGCGGCGAGAAGGGCCCTCCCGAGTAGAGGGAGCGCCCGGTGAGTCTTGGGATTCATGGTCGCTTTCATGGTCGCATCGGTTATGTATGAATTCGTCCGTATCATCTGACGCTGAAGATGCCGTTTCATTCTGTCCGGATCATTGCTGGATCATTACAAATATGTAATCAGTAATCGGTCACCGGCCCCCGCGCCCGGTCCGCGAGAGGCTTCGGGGGCGGGTCAGGGGCCGGGGTAACGCGGGGAACATCTATGAAAAAATGGAAGATCGCTGGAATCAATTTTGACCATTTCCACATGGGGGATTTGCTGCGCATGGCAGCGAACCACCCCGAGGCCGAGATCGTGGCGATTTGCGACGAGCATCCGGCCCGGATGGCGGAGGCGACGCGCAACTTCGGGCTGGGCGCGGGCCAGGTCTTCACCGACTACCGGGCCTGTCTGGAGCGGGCCAAGCCCGATCTGGTGATCCTCTGCCCCGCCGCCGCCAAGCATGGGGAGTGGACGGCCAAGGTCGCGGCCCATGGCGTGGCGATCATGGTGGAGAAGCCGTTTGCCGGGAGCCTTGCCGAGGCCGACGCCATGGTGGCGGCCCAGCGGGCCACCGGGAAGGAGCTGATGATCAACTGGCCCCTCGCCTGGGACCCGGGCATCCGGACCTGCAAGCGCCTGATCGAGGAAGGGCGGATTGGCGACGTCCTCGAAGTCCATTCCTACGGCGGAAACCGGGGCCCCCTCTGGCACGGCGCCGACAAGCTCGAGAAGACCGCCGCCCAGGTGCAATCCGAGAAACCCCACAGCTGGTTCTACAAGCGGTCGGAGGGTGGGGGCTCGCTCCAGGACTACGCGGGCTACGGGACCACCATTGGCACCTGGTTCCAGGGGGGACGGAAGCCGATCGAGGTGACCTGCGTGGTGGATGAACCGGCGGGCCTCGAGGTGGATGAGCACAGCGTGACCATCGCCCGCTACGCCCACGGACTCTCGAAGTTCGAAACACGCTGGGGAACCTTCACCGATCCCTGGACCACCCAGACCCAGCCCAAGTGCGGCTTCGTGGTCAACGGGACCGACGGGACGCTCTCGGCCTGGAACTACGATCCGTTCATCACCCTCCAGACCCGGGCACGCCCCGAGTGCCATCGGGTCGAGGCGGACGCGGTCCAGTCCCCCTACCAGGACCCGGTCCAGTATTTCCTTCACTGCCTGGCCAAGGGGGAGCCGGTCAGCGGGCCGGTCTCGACGGCGATCAGCCGCATCGGTCAGCAGATCATCGACTCCGCGATGCTCAGCGCCCGGGAGAAGCGAACCGTCCGGCTTCTGGAATAACGGCGGCCGGAGGTCGCCTCGAGAGGGCCATCACCAGGCCGGCTCACCTCCTGCGCCCGGCGGGTTGCCCTCAAGCCGAGGATCCGGCCGGGAGCCCTAGTGGCCCGCCCCGTGGTGCTCCTGGATGTACTCCTGCTTGAGGCCGAGCTCCTCCGGGGCGTGAAGCACGAGCATCTTCATCCGTGAGTCCGCCGGCACCTCGCTGCGGGTGAGCCGGCTGACCACGATCATCAGCAGGATCGCCAGGGGGACCGCCCAGATCGCCGGCTGCTCGCACAGGATCCGCAGCAGGGGATGGGCGGCCCAAAACGAGGTGAGATCGATCCACTTCAGGTCGCTGAAACTGGTCAGCGAAATCCCTCCCAGGGCAAGCAGCCCCCCGGTGAGCATCCCGGTCGCAGCCCCTTTCATCGTCATGTTCCGCCACCAGACGCTCATGAACAGGAGCGGAAAGTAGCTCGCGGCGGCGATGGCAAACGCCTGTCCGACCATGAAGTTGATCTGCAGCTGCTCGACCTGCATTCCGAGGAGGATGGAGACCCCTCCCACGGCCACCGCGCACCACTTGAACATCCGCATCCGCTCCCCCGGGGTGCTCCCGGGGTGGATCATTCGCCCGTAGACATCGTGGGCCAGGGCGCCGGTCATGGAGACCAGGAGCCCGCTGAAGGTGCTCATGAACGCGGCGAAGGCCCCGGCGCAGGTGATCCCGCTCATCACCGACCCGAGCACTCCGAACCGTCCGTTGAGGATCCGTGGCAGCTCCAGGACGATCTTGTCGGTCCCCTTGGCCCCGGTGCCGGAGTAAAGCTCGGGCATGAAGTTGCGACCCAGGACGCCGAACACCGGCGGGAAGACGTAAAAGACCCCGATCAGGATCATCACCCACATCGTGGTGCGCTTCGCCGCCACGCCGTCCGGGTTGGTGTAAAACCGGACCAGGATGTGGGGCAGCCCGGCGGTTCCGCACACCAGGGCCATGATCAGGGAGTAGGTGTAGAGAAGGGAGTACGGCTTCTGGTGGGCCTTCAGGTAGGCCTCCTGATCGGCGGCCGGAAGGGCCGCGGCTGCGGCCTTGGCCGCCTTGGTGGTCAGGGGCCCGAAGGGGGCGGCCCAGGCCGAATCCGCAGGGGCCTTCTCGGGAAGCCCCTTTCGCTCGATGGCGGCCCCGGCTGGGGCCGCTCCCCCGCCCGCCGCCACCTGGGCGCCATAGTGGCCGTAGACGGAGAGAAGGACGCACACCGGCAGGGAGATCGCAAACATCTTGGCCCAGTACTGCACGGCCTGCACCAGGGTGATCCCCTTCATCCCACCGAGGGCGACATTCAGGGTGATCACCGCCCCGACAATCACAACGCCGACCCAGTACGGGAGCCCGGCATGCCCGAAGAAGGAGATGTCCTTGAAGATGTAGGCCAGGGTGGTGCCGGCCCCCTTCATCTGGGGCATGGTGTAAAAGAAGCCGATGAACAGGACGAACACGACCGCCACCTTCCGAAAGAGCGGGGAATCATAGCGCCCCTCGGCGAAGTCCGGGATGGTGTAGGCGCCGAACCTGCGGAGAGGGCCGGCGATGAAGAGCAGCAGGAAGAGGTACCCGCAGGCATAACAGACCGGATACCAGAGGGCGTCGTACCCCGAGCTCATCACCATCCCGGCGACCCCCATGAACGACGCGGCGCTGAGATACTCGCCCGAGATGGCCGAGGCGTTCCACCCCACGGAGACAGACCTCCCCGCGACAAAGAAATCGGAGGCAGTGCGAGACTTCCCGGCAGACCAAAACCCCATCAACAGGGTGCAGACGACGGTCACGGCGCTGAAGGCAAGAATCCAGGGATCGAGCATGAAGGGTGTGAGTGGGTGTGGGTGAGGGAGCGGCTGGTCAGATCGCGTCGGGCAGGCGGCGCACAGCCCCGGTCAGCGGGGCCCCGTTCCCGGCTCGAAGCCGGCCTCGCGAACCTCGTCCCGCTCGAGCGCGATCGAGCGGCGGATGAAGACAAAGGCGATCACCCAGACGAGCGGGAAGAACAGAACCCCGAGCAGCAGCCAGGTGGCGGTGACCCCGCCGATCCGCATCGCCATGAGGTCGGGCAAAAAGTAGTTCGCCAGGGGCAGGCCGAGCAGGGCGATGAGGAACGCGGCGGCGCACGAGACCGAGAGCTTCAACTGGCGGCGCATCAACTCCCGCAGAAACGCGTCGCTGTGGATGTCCTTCG
>DMJJ01000554.1 GCA_003452185.1 Verrucomicrobiales bacterium
TCTCCATGGCCTCGTGGCCATAGCCGATGCGGAGAAACCAGGTGGCCGCGAGGTACGCGCCCCCCGCCGCCGCGGCCGGGACGAACACCTCCCCCAGCCGGAGGAGGAACCCGGCATGTCCGAGGCGGCGCTCCCAGAGGAGCATCACTCCCCAGGCGATCATCCCGGTGAGGAGTCCGGCGGCGGCAAGAGGGGAGAGGCTGCGCGCCAGGCGCCCGAACTCGAGCTTGCCGAGCTTCTTCCGGAGGGTGAAGAGAAGCAGGATCATGTTGGCCCCCGAGGTCATGGTGTTCGCCAGGGCCATTCCAGCCTGCTGGAGGTTTTGGATGAACAGCAGGGTGAGCACCAGGTTCAGGATGAGGCACGCGATGCTGATTTTCGTCGGGGTGCTCGTGTCCCCCAGGGCATAGAAGGCCCGGGCCAGGATGTTCACCACGGAGAAGGCGAGCAGCCCCGGGGCCAGGAACCGGAGCGCCTGGGCCACGTTGTCGGTTGCCACGGCGTCGAACTTTCCCCGTTCGAAAAGCAGCCGGACAATGGGCTCCCCAAGCGCCAGGAGGAGGGCGGCCGCCGCCACATTGGTGAAGAGGACCGCGCCAACTCCTTCCTGCAGCGTGGTGCGGAACTCCGGATACTTCTTGTCCGTGGCCAGGGCGGAAAGCGTCGGCAGGAGATAGGTCGCCAGCGAGGCGCCAAAGAGCCCCTGGGGAAGTTCCATGAGCCGGACGGCATAGTTGAAGGACGAGACGATGTGGTCGCCGAACCAGTAGCCGAACCCCCCCGCCACCAGGACGTTGATCTGGAACGCCGCCACACCCAGGACGCCGGGGAGCATCTGGCGGGCGACATGGCGCACGGAGGGATCCCCCCAGGGGGTGACCCAGCGGTAGCGAAACCCCTCTTTTCGGAGGAGGGGGAGCTGGTAAAAACATTGGGCGAACCCCGCGATGACCACCCCGATCGCCAGCCCGAACACCTGTCGATCGAGCGTCTTCCCCATCGATGGCGCGATCCAGAAGACGGAGGCGATCATCACGATGTTCAGGAGCCCCGCACCCAGCGCCGGAACAAAAAAATGGCCCCGCGCGTTGAGCATCCCCATGAACAAGGCGGCCAGGCAGACCAGGAGCAGGTAGGGGCACATCCACCGGAGGAGGTCGAGCATCAGCATCATCTTGTTGCTGAAAAGCTGGCTCCAGATCAGTCCCGAGGCCGTCAGCACCACGATCCCGACCGCCGCCGCCGCGACCACCACCAGGGCGGAGACCACGGCATTGGCCGCGTGCCACATCCTGACCTCCCCCTGCTGTTTCTCGAGTTCCTTGAAGTGCGGGATGAAGGCAGCCGTGAGGGCTCCCTCCCCAAGGAGGCGACGGAAGAGATTTGGCACCTGGAAGGCGTAGCCAAAGGCGCTGGCCACGAGCCCGTTTCCCATCAGGTGCGCGTAGACGATCTCCCGGACCAGTCCGAGGATGCGGCTCGCCAGCGTGGCGGCGGCCATGGCTCCCGAGGATTTCAGCATCTGCGACATTGGGGCGAAGGTTCCAGCCCCGCCCCCCGGGGCCGCAAGCGGAAACCGTCGCCCCCCTTTGCGGGCGGGCGAATCTCTCCGTCAGGCGCGCGCCACGCCCGAAGCCTCGCCCCCCACCTTCCGGGGAGCCATCGACACCAGGAGGGCGAGCGGCACGAGGGCCTGGAGATAGTGGAGCAGGAGAAACCAGGAGAGCACGGGAACCGGACCGACTGCCTGGCGCGTGATTGCGTAGTTGTTGGCCAGCGCCCCGGCGTACTGCATCGCCACCTCGGCGACCCCCACCCAGCAGGCATCCACCATCAGGCGGTGCCGGGAGTCGTAGCGCTGGGCCATCCAGCGGGCCAGCCGCTCCAGCCGACCTTGGGAGACCGCCCAAAGCCCCCCAAGGAGCAGGGCGGAATGCCCAACCCAGAAGAACATCGTCGGGCTCACGTTCAGAAACGGGATGACCGAGGATCCAAGCCCGGGAAACACCGCATAGCTGAACTGCATCACCAGGTTGAACAGGGAGGAGAGCATCCCGGCAAACACCAGCCCCGCGGTCATCCAGAAGGTCCGGCGACGCCAGGCGCGAAGCGGTTCGCCCCGGTTGAACTCCTCGGCCAGAGCGTCCGGACCGCCGAGCCGCCGGGCCGCCACCAGAAAGGCTTCCGCCCCCGACAGCCCGGACTCCGCCAGACGCGACGCCGAGTCGCGGAGATGGGACTCAAGCTCCCTCAACGCCTCGGGGTCGAAGGAATCACGGGCGGCCATCGCCTCCCTCCAGGTTCGCACGGCGGTCTCCAGCTCGAAGGGCTCGGGAATGTTCATCAGGGTGTGGGTTGAGGGTTCAGTAAGCGGGCTCACCCCGGCAGCGGGGCGAAGGAGGCAGGCGTGACCGTGGTCCAGAGCTTGTCCAGGGTGGCGTGGACCACCAGCCACCGCTCCCGCTCGACCTCGAGCGCAGCCCGCCCCTCGGGCTTCAGGCGGTAGTACTTGCGGTCACGGCCCGTCTCGGACTGCTTCCAGCGGGAGGCCACCAGCCCCTCCTTCTCAAGGCGATGCAGGACCGGATAGAGCATCCCGTCGGTCCACTCGATCCGCTCCCCCGAAAGCTCCCTCACCCGCTGGATGATCGCATACCCGTAGCTCTCACCCCCGGCCAGGATCGAGAGAACCATCGGCCGCGAGGAGGCCGCCACCAGATCCTTTGTCATCATAACTGGCAGATCTATACATTGAGCTGCTATGTAAGTCAATGGGTGGGCTGCCGTTTCACCCAGAGCTCGGAGGTGAGGAGTCCCCATTCGGAGAGGGAGCGGCGTTCGAGCTGGAGGGAGGCCGACTCGAGGAGGGGGCTGTAGTCGGGGAGGGCCCGGGCGGGAAGGCGCGTGGCGATCCGGAAGAAGCTGTACGCGGAGGCGAGGATTGCGCGGGCGCGCCAGCGGCGCCACCCGTGCGGGGGAACGTGGAATTCCGAGACCAGCCAGCGGCCCTGGTCCCTGCAGGACTGGGCGAGGGTTGTAACCACGCGCTGGAGGGCGGGGGGTGGAAAGCAATCGAGGAAGAAGTTTGTGACGACCAGGTCGAAGGCGTCGGCGTCGGGGGTCCACTCGGGCAGGCTGGCGTGGAGGAACTCGACCTGGGGCCCTCCTGCGACTGTTTCAGCCCTGAGCTCGCGCCGTGCGATCTCGAGCATCCGGAGGCTCGAATCGACCACGGTGATCCGCGCCTTGGGGATGCGTTTCCGGCACTCGACGAGGAACCGGCCATGGCCTTCCCCGGCGAGCAGGATGTGGCGGCTTTGGGAGGCTTCGTCGATCCAGCGGAGGCGGGCCCTCTGGAGTTTTTTTCCCGCGAGCACCGATTCCATCCACCGGTAGTGGGGGGCGATCGGATCGAAACGGGCGCCCGTCACTGTGCGGGAGGGGAGGTTTTTTTTGCGGGGCCCTCCGGCGGAGTGGCCGCCGAGGCACGCACCAGGGGGGCGCGCACCAGTTCCCGCACGGCATCCGCCACCCCTTCGGCGAGTCGCTGGCGGTACTGCGGATCCGCGATCCGGCGCGACTCCTCAGGGTTCGACAGGTAGCCTCCCTCGACCAGCACGGCGGGGCGTCCCTGGCCCCGGAGGACACCCAGGAACCTTGCCCGCTGAACCCCGCGGTCGGTCGCGTGCGTGGTGTTGAGCACTGCGCGATGGATCCTCCAGGCAAGCTGCAGGTTCTCCCGGTCGTGGGCGTTGTTCGGGAAGGCGAGGCGGGGGTTGTCCTCCCCATCCCGCACGAACGTCGACGGCATCCCCGGGGGGGTGAGGGCGTAGGTCTCGAGCCCCTTGCGGGAGGGGACCGGCTGGGCGGAGTTGAAGTGGAGACTGATGAACAGGGCGGCCCCGGCCTCCTCGGCGATGAACACCCGGTGCGCAAGCGGAACCTCCACGTCGTTCGTGCGGGTCATGACCACCTGCAGCCCCTGCCGCTCAAGGAGCGGACGGAGGCGGAGAGCCCAGTCGAGGGTGTAGGTTTTCTCGAAGTGACGCCCATCCCCGGTGCCTGTTCCCACATCCTTTCCCCCATGGCCCGCGTCGATGACGATGATCCGGTTGGTGGTCAGGAGCGGCGCGGCGTCATCCACCCAGAGGAGCGGGTGGAGGCTTTTCTGGAGGTCGAGGCGGTGGAGCACCGGCTGACCTCCCAGGAGCTGGGGAACATGGGTCAGGAGGACATCCACCCCCCGGATCGTGGCCCGCGGGGAGCCGATGCGAAGGAGCGCGCGGCCCCCGCCCGCTCGAACCTCGTAGGTCGGCTGGGGAAACTCCCCGATGCGCCGCGGGGCGGGCAGCGCGTAGTAGTCGGCCCAGTCCCGGAGCGGGACCTGGGTCTCGAGCAGGGTGTTCGTCGGCCAGAGGGGAAAGAGCTCCCCCGTGGGCCGCTGGGGGAGCGGATCGCGGTTGGTCACCACCGTGGCCGGCGGTGGCTGGGTGAGTTGGGATGGGGCCACCGGTGGCGAGGCGAGCGGCTGGGCGGGGGCGACCGTCAGGGGGGGATCGAGCTCATTGGTGGTGAGCGGGGGAGCCGTGGCGGCCCCCGGACAGGGGAGCATTGACCAGGCCACCCCGAGGACGAGGGCCACACATTGGCATCCGAACCGGCGCACGCAGGCCGAAGTGTGCAAGCCCCCCACCCCCGGCACAAGCCTCCTCTGGCGGTGATATTCGGGCTGGTGTTTTGGGATCGGGGGGAGTTGGATTCCAGCGTCAGCAGTCAACCCGGCGACCGCCTCATCGCCAGCAATCGTGAAAGGATCGCGATTATGAAACGGTCAGCCTTCTCCCCTCACTCAACCCCTCCCTGTACCTCCCCGCGAACTCACCCTTTGCCCCGCCTCCTTGGGTGCGTGCTCCTCCTGATCCCGCTGTTGCTCCCGTCGGCGCGGGGGGCTGAAAACGGGGTTCGCATCGAGGAGGTGCTTCCACTCCGGGCCCTCGTGCGGGGAGCCCCGGGACCTGCCCAGCCGGTGATCGTCCGCCTTCAGAACAGCGGCGGGGCAACCGAGGCGACCCTCTCGCTCGACGGCGGTGGACCCTCCCTCTCGCTCCCCGTCCCGCCCGGGGCCTCGACCGCCACGCTCACCCTCCCGGCCGTGGCGACGGAGAGCCGCCGTCAGCTCCGGCTGCACGTGACGCGCCCCGGGGAGAGGGATGAATTGCGGGAGGTGGTTCTGAGTCCCGTCCGGCACCTCACCGTCTATATCCTGCCGCATTCCCACACCGACATCGGCTACACGGAGATCCAGACCGCGATTGAGAAGAAGCAGGTCAACAACCTCCTGGAGGGAATGGCGGCGGCACGCCGGACGGCGGGGTACCCCGAGGGGGCCCGCTTTGTCTGGAACGTCGAGGTCCTCTGGGCGGCCGACCTCTACCTGCATCGGCTCGATGAGGCGCAACGGGCCGAGTTCTTCCAGGCGGTGAAGTCGGGGCAGGTGGTGCTGAACGGGATGTACCTCAATGAGCTGACCGGGCTCTGCCGCCCCGAGGAACTGATGCAGCTCTTCCGGCTCGCCACCGAGGTCTCGCGCCAGACCGGGGTGCCGGTGACCTCGGCGATGATCTCCGATGTCCCGGGCTGCACCTGGGGCACGGTGACAGCGATGGCCCAGGCCGGGATCCGCTACTTCTCGACCGCTCCCAACTACTTCGACCGGATCGGGACCACGCTCCGTGAGTGGGAGAACAAGCCGTTCTGGTGGGAGGGCCCCGACGGCCGGTCGCGGGTCCTCGTCTGGATCCCGTTCTGGGGATATGCCATGTCGCACAAGTACCGGGAGATGTCCCCGCGGCTGGTGCAGGATTTTTCCGAGGGGCTTGAGAAGCGCGGATACCCCTACGACATCTCCTACCTCCGCTGGAGCGGCCACGGGGACAACGCGGTTCCCGACCCCTCGATCTGCGAGTTCGTCCGGGGCTGGAACGCCGCCTATGCCTGGCCCCGGTTCATCATCTCCGGGGCGCCCGAGGCGTTCGCCGCGATGGAGCGTCGCCACGGGGCGAAGCTCCCGGTGGTCCGCGGGGATTGGACCCCGTATTGGGAGGATGGGGCCGGGTCCTCGGCCCTGGAGACCGGGATGAACCGCGAGACCGCGGACCGTCTCACGCAGGCCGAGGGGGTGATGGCGATGAGCCGGGCGGCCCGGTTCCCGTCCGCCGCGTTCGGTGAGGCATGGCGGGACGTCCTCCTCTACTCGGAACACACCTGGGGGGCGGACGTGAGCGTCAGCGACCCCGAGTCCCAAAAGACCCGGGAGCAATGGGAGATCAAGCAGGGGTACGCGCGAAAGGCGGACGCCGAGTCACGGGTGCTCCTGGGGCAGGCCCTGGAGGCCTTGGGCGGGATGGGGGAGCCAAGGCCGGCAAGCGTCGATGTCGTGAACCCGCTTGGGTGGGCCCGCTCGGGCTCCGTGACCCTCGGACCGCGGGAGTCGGCCGGGAGGGACCGGGTGGTCGATGCCCGGGGGCATGCCGTGCCCTCCCAGCGGCTCGCCTCCGGAGAGCTGGTCTTCGAGGCGGGTGAGGTTCCCCCCCTCGGGGTGCGACGGTTCACCCTTGAGCCCGGGGCCCCGGGGGTCAGCGGTCGGGCGATGGCCGAGGGAGCGAGCCTCGACAACGGGCGGGTCCGCGTCCGCATCGACCCGGTCACCGGGGCGATCGCCGAGCTCACGGTTGCCGGGGTGGAGGGGAACCTCGTAGACCGCTCCGGCGGAGAAGGGCTGAACGACTACCGGTTTCTCCCCGGGAACGACCTCCGGCAGCTGGCCCGCAACGGGCCGGTGCGGATCGAGACGGGGGAGAGGGGGCCCCTTGTGGCTTCGCTGCGGATCAGCTCCGCCGCCCCGGGAGCACGGGGCCTGGAGCGCGAGGTCCGCCTCTGGGCGACCTCCGATCGGGTGGAGATCGAGAACCGGGTCGACAAGTCGCGGGCGGCCATCCCTGCGAAGGGAGGCGACTGGAAGTTTGCCCAGACCGGGGGCAAGGAGAGCGTGAACTTCGCCTTCCCGCTGCAGGTGCCCGGAGGGGAACTCCTGCTCGACATCCCCCATGGGTGGATGCGTCCCGAGGCCGACCAGATCGCGGGTGCCTGCAAGAACTGGTTCACCCTGGGTCGCTGGGCCGATCTCTCCAGCGCGAGGAACGGCGTCCTCTGGGTCACGATCGATGCCCCGCTGGTGGAGCTCGGCGGGATCACCGCAACCCTGCTCGGGTCGCAGACCAATCCCGACATCTGGCGCTCCCGCGTGGAGCCGACCGGGACGTTGTACTCCTGGGCCATGAACAACCACTGGGGCACCAACTACCGGGCCTACCAGGAGGGGCCGGTCCGGTTCCGGTATGTGCTGATCCCGCATGGGGCCCGTGACATCGCGGCGAACATCCGGGCCGCGACGGCGGCAAGCCAGCCGTTGCTGGCGCGCCCCGCCCGCGGGCCGGCCCCGGGAGCGGAAGGCCTCGTGTCCGTGAGCCCCGCCTCGGTGGTGCTCGTGACGGTCAAGCCGACGGAGGATGGACGGGGGGTTCTTCTCAGGCTCTTCGGCGCCTCCCCGCGCCAGGAACGGGCGAGGCTCCATTGGGGGGGGCGCCCACCCCGCACCCTCCATCTCACCGACCTCTCGGAGAGGCCGGGCGAGGGGATCTCCCGATCGGTCGCCGTGCCGAGCCGGGGGCTCGTCTCGGTGCGGGCCGACTTCGACTGAGCCTCAGGCGAAGAGTGCCCGGACCGCCTTCCCCTTCCCATCCTCGGTGGCGTAGAAGGGCCGGCGCTCCACGTCGAACACCGTCTTGGGGCTGATCCCCATGGCGGTGAAGATTGTTGCGTGGAGGTCTGAGATCGGGACCGGATTCTTGATCGCCACCAGCGGGCGCTCGCTCGCGGTCTCACCGTACAGGAACCCCCGCTTCATCCCGCCTCCAAACATCACCACGCTCGTGCCGCCGGTGAAATGGCGATGGAGACCGTAGTGCTTCGTCTCCCGGAGCTCATCCGATTTCGCCAACGACTGGTCTGACGCGCTCGAGCCCGGGACCCCCTCGATCATGGCATCGCGACTGAACTCGCTGGCGATGACCACCAGGGTCCGGTCCAGGAGGCCGCGTGACTCCAGGTCGAGGATCAGCCGGGCGATCGGCCGGTCCATGTCCCGGTGCATCCGCTCGAGCGTCTCGTGCCCGTTGGCATGGGTGTCCCAGTGGAGGAACGGGACATACTCGGTCGTCACCTCGACAAACCGGGCCCCGGATTCCACGAGCCTCCGGGCGAGAAGGCACCCCTGCCCGAATCGGCTGGTGTTGTATTGGTCGTAGCTCTCCTTCGGCTCCAGGGAGATGTCAAACGCCGCGCGGTCCTTGGAGTTGAGGAGCCGGTAGGCGTTCTCCATCGAGCGGAGCATCGACTCCTGCTGATAGTCGGAGAGGTAATCGCGCTGCGGGCTCTGGTCGACCAGGCGGCGGAACATCCGGTTCCGGTTTTCGAAACGCCCCGGGTCCATCCCCTTGGGGGGACGCACCGACTGGGAGGCCTCCTCGGGGAAGGGAAGGTTCATCGGGCCGTATTCCCCGCCGAAGAACCCGGCGGTGGTGAACGCCTTGAGCTCCTCCGACTCACCAACCCCCTCCAGACGCTGCCCGATGTTGATGAACGCCGGGATCACGGGATTGCGCGGGCCGAGGACGCGCGACATCCAGGCGCCGATGTGGGGGCAGGCGACGGTTTGCGGCGGGACGTACCCGGTGTGCCAATGGTACTGGTGCCGGGAGTGGAGAATGTTCCCCAGGTCGGGCTGCACGGCGCTCCGGATGAGGGTGGCGCGGTCCATCACCCTGGCGATGTTTTCCAGGCCGGCACAGATCTTGATGTTATCCACCGAGGTGTCGATCGCCGGGAAGGTGCTGAGGATGTTCTTCACGGGGGCGCCGACCACGAATGGCTGGTAGCGCTTTGGATCGAAGGTCTCGGGGGCCGCCATTCCGCCCCCCATCCAGATCAGGATGCAGGCGTCGGCGGTGGCCTTGGGGTGGATGACTTTCTCGGCCCCCTCGGCGGCCAGGAGCCTGGGCTCCCGGGCCATCAGGGCGGCGGTGCCGGCCAGGGTGAGCCGTCGGAGAAAGTCGCGGCGGGCGAGGCCCGGGGGCAGCGAGGGGTCGAGGGGGATCGGGTTCATGGGAAGGGTGGGGTTGTTCCGCATCATCGGACCAGCTGAAACTCGGGAAGCATGGTGAGGGCCCAGAGGAAGTCCTGCACCCTCTGAGGGGTGGGGGGGGTGGCGCCGAGGGTCTCGCGTGCCAGGGCCAGCTCGGCGGCGGTCGGGGGCCGTGAGAGCCCGGCCTGGTAGACCCAGCGGGCCAGGTCGTCGGCCGATTTCCAGGGCCGCTGAAGCAGCTTCGCCGCATCCTGCTCCAGCATCCCGGCCAGGAGCTGGCCGTTGGCGAGGTCGATCGCCTCAAGCGTGGTAAGGTCGTTCGGCCGGGTGGTCACGATCTGCTCCCGGTTGGGGCGCCCGAGGGTTCGCATCAGGAGATCGCTCTTGAGCAGGGAGGCCCGGACGGGCGGCAGGCGCGTGAAGGCGGCCTGGGCAAGGAGGGGAACCACCTTCTCGCCGACCTTCGACTGCCAGGCGTCGGACTTCTCGACGATGGCCGCCGGCTTCCAGTCGTTCGGGGGGGTCTTGAAGGCCCCCTTGTCGTCGGGCTCCGCCCCCGTCCATTCCCAGGAGGCATCGGTCCCCAGCGCCACCACCGACCGGTCCGTGAGGCGGATCCGGGCCTCAAGGAACAGGGCGGCGGGGTTTGGCTTGTCGCCTCCGTTCCTTGCCACGACCAGGAACTGGTTCGTCCCCGCACGGAGCTGCTTCGTGAGGACCACCGGTCGCGGGCTCTCCCAGTTGTCACCCGAGGCCACACGGTGGCCGTTGAGGTAGAGGACGAAGCTGTTGTCGGCCGAGATGACCGCGCCGGCGGTCTCGGGGGGGCGCTTCAGCACAAGCTCCCTCCGGGCGGTGAAGACCTCACCCGGCTTCGGCACATCCCCGGAAGCCTCGGGATACCGCCAGATCCAGCGGCCGGAGGCCTTGAGGGTGCGCGCCACCACGGGGTCGAGTTTGCCTCGAAGGACCGGGGCGTCGAACCGCTCCGGGGCGGTCCCCCCGAGCTGCCAAAGGGCATCGGTGAACTGCTCGGCGGTCATGCGCCGCGCCCGGGGCCCGGCATACACGTAACCGTGGTCGTCGGCCCCCCGCGGGATCGACTCGGATCGCGACTGGTAAGCCTCCGAGGTGCAGATCAGCTCAAGGGTCGACTTGAGATCGTACCGGTGATCGGAGAGCTGCACGGCAAGCATGTCGAGAAGGTCGGGGCTCCAAGGCTCGCTCTGCATCGAGTCGGTGGGGTGGACGATCCCCCTGCCCATGAGCCGGTGCCAGAGCCGGTTCACGATGGTGCGGGTGAACCTCCCGTTCTCGGGATGCGTCAGCAGGGCCGCAAGCTGTTTGAGTCGCTCGGCGCGCGGGGCCTCGGGGTCGACCTGGCCGATCTCGGGAAAGAGCCACGCGGCCCGGGCCATTTTTCCCTGCGGCTTGTCGCACCGATGGAGCTCAAGGGGCTTCTCGGCGTAAACGGCCGCAAGGCCGTAGCACTCCTCCAGCTTCCATCGGTCGATGAAGCTGTCGTGACACGAGGCGCACTTGAGGTTGATCCCGAGGAAGGTCTGGCCGACGCTCTGGGCGAATTGCACCGGAACCGCCTGCCCGGCGCTCACCGTCCC
>DMJJ01000511.1 GCA_003452185.1 Verrucomicrobiales bacterium
GGGGTGAGCGACAGCCTGTTCGACTTCTACGTGGACAAGGAGGGGTACTACATGATGCGGCTCGACTGGTGGCAGGGGGTCGGGGCCGCCGCCGTGAAGGTGTTCAGCGTCGATCCCTGCACGGGCGACCAGATCCTCATTAACGACCGGAAGGACCCGCGGGCGGTCCCCGCGTACTGGATCGGGAAGGGACCCGCGTTCTGCCGGAGCGTCGCGCCGGCCCTCGGGCAGCTCGAGGTGGAGGTGCAGGCGCCGATCGTATTCACCCTCGTGGACGACGGCACCCCGGTCGACCCCGCGTCGATCCAGATCACCCTGGCCCAGGCCGGGACCACCGCCGTGGCGCAGAACTTCACCCTCTCAAAGTCGGGACTCATCACCACCGCCACCGTCGCCCCCCCTGCGGGAGGCTGGCTCCCGGCGACGATCTATTTCGGTTCGTTGACCTTCAACGGGGGCTCCCCGGGGGTTTACGCTTTTCGAACCACCCTGACCCCCCCGGGAACGTTCTTCATCGAGGCGGAGGACTATAACTCCCTTGGCAAGGCGAACCCCAAGGCCGGGGTCCCCGGGCTCGACGTGAACAAGATGCCCTACTACGGCGGTGCCTATGACGGGCTGGCCGCCCTCGACGGCATCGACGAGCATGTGGTGCTCGACGTGACCGGGATCTGGGATCTCTACCGGCCCGGGGAGACCCGCAACCGACCCCTGATTCCCAACACCGACATGGATCTCGGATTCCGGGGGTACTATTTTGCGAGGACCTCCTACCGCGCCGGCTACATGGCGGGGGAGGATTTCATGAACTTCACCCGGGTGCTCCCCGCCGCCCGCTACCGGGTGTACGCGGCGCTCTCCTCGGCCGACACCGTCGCGGGTTTCATGGGGGGCACGCTCTACCGGGTGACCTCCGATCCCGCCCTGGCCCCCCAGCAGATCACGCCGCTTGGGTACTTCAACGGACCCCTCTCCGGCGTCTGGGGGTTGAACAACCTCGTTCCGATGACCGATGCCAACCAGGGAGTCGCCGTCATCAACACCGACAACGGGGGGACCTACACGCTGCGGTTCACCGCCGGCTCCGGCGACTTTGACTACCTGGCCCTGGTCCCGTTGATCCTGCAGCCCTCGATCAGCTCCTCCCCCGACCAGGTGACCGATGAGGACACCCCGACCAAGGCAATTCCGTTCACCGTCAGCGATCCCGACACCGCGCCCAACAGTCTCACCCTCAGCGCCACCTGCAGTGATCCCGCGCTCGTATTCCCCGCCGGATTCGTGTTCGCGGGAAGCGGCAACGCCCGGACCCTCGTCATCACCCCGGCCCCCAACGCCTCGGGCTCCGCCACCATCGTGGTCACTGTCACCGACCCGCAGGGGGGGCGCTCCGTGACGCACTTCCAGCTCACGGTGAACCCGGTGAACGACCCGCCGTTCCTGGGAACCATCCCTGACCAGACTGTGAACGAGGACACCTCCTCGGGCGAGATCACGGTGAAGATCGGGGACATCGACACGCCGGATGCGCAGCTTACGATTTCTGCCAAGTGCAACGACCCGGCACTCATCCCCGACACCGGGTTTGTTTTCACCACCCTCCAGGGGGCTCGAAGCTTCCACTTCACCCCGGCTCCCAATGCCTACGGGACCAACACGGTGACCGTCACCGTGAGCGACGGCTTCCTTTCGGCCCAGCGGACCTTCACCGTGCGGGTCGTCGCCCAGCCTGATCCCCCGGTCATCTCGACCATCGCGGACATCACCCTGGCCGAAGGGGCGACCTCGGCTCCCCTCCCGTTCACGATCGGGGATCCTGACACCCCCGCGGTGCTGTTGACCCTGGTGGCCAGCACCTCCAACCCGAATTCCATACCTCTTGCGAACATCACCTTTGGGGGCTCCGGCACCAGCCGGACCGTCCAGGTGATCGCCCTTCCCGGGGTGACCGGGCCTGTGGTCGTGGGCGTCCTGGTCTCTGACGGACAGCTCACTGCCTCGACCCGCTTCACTGTCACGGTGGTCGCGGTGCCGAAGTTTGACTGGGGCGACGCACCTGACTCCTACCACACGACCCAAAAGAACAACGGCGCGGTCCACAGGATCCTTCCGGGGTTCCAGCTCGGGCAGTTCGTGGATGCCGAGGGTGATGGCCAGCCCGACCCTGCCGCCAAGGGAGACGACGCCAACCCTCCGGGTGCCGTGGGGGATGAGGATGGGGTCCATTTTGCCTCCCACATCTACGTTGGATTTCCAACCCAGATCATCGTCGACGGGCCTGTGGCGAACGCTGCAAGTGGCCGGCTCGACGCCTGGATCGATTGGAATGCCGACGGCGATTTCGACGACCCGGGCGAATGGGTCATCGTCCATGGGCAGCTGGCAGGGAGCACGACCTTCAACATTCCTGTGCCGCAGGGGGCGACCCTCGGGGCCACGTTCGCCCGTTTCCGACTCACCCGCGAGGGGATCAACCTTCCGTATGGCCCCGCGCCCGACGGCGAGGTGGAGGACTACCAGATCCGGCTTGAGCAGCTGGCCCTCGACTTCGGGGATGCTCCCGAGGACGGCACCTCCTATCCCACCCGGCTCGCCCGGGATGGCGCGCGCCATTCGGTGGTCAGCGGGCTGGGGAGTGTCACGCACGTCGTCCCGAGGCTCTACCTTGGGCGCTTCGTCGACACCGAGCCGGACGGCCAGCCCAACGCCACGGCCACCGGGGATGATCTCGCCGGCCCGGTCAACCTCAGCGACGAGGATGGGGTTCGCTTCCTGACCCCGCTGTACGCCGGCGGATCGGCCACCATCGAAGTCGTTTCAAGCGACGCGGGTTATCTCGACGGGTGGATTGACTACAACCATGACGGATCGTGGAAGGAACCTCAGGACACCCTCTTCAAGGTGTCAGCAACCCTCGTGGCCGGGACCAATCGGTTCTCGTTCGTGGTGCCGGCTGCAGCCTCCCCGGGGGCCACCTTCGCACGCTTCCGTGCGAGTCGCGTCGGTGGGCTCAGCTACACCGGATTCGGTGGCGAGGGGGAGGTCGAGGACTACAAGGTGGCGATCCGCCCCACGCCGCGATGCGACTATACGTGCGCCGGAAACGACTTCTGGATCACCGTGCCGGGCAACTATGCCCCCGACCCCGCCAACCCTCCTGTCGTGACCCTCTGCATGCTGGGCGCCAGTGGGACGACGGGGAGCGTGGAGATTCCCGGATTGTCCTTCACCGCGCCGTTCACCATCCCCGCGGGTGGCGTTCTCGCGCAGGTCACCGTCCCGGCGCAGGCCGACCTTGGGAGCCTGAACGATGCCATTGCCCAGCGGGGCATCCACGTCCGCTCCTCGGGCGACATCTCGCTTCAGGCGATCAACTCGGTGACCAACACCACCGATGGATTCCTCGCCATCCCGGTGGAGACGCTCGGCACGGAATACCTCGTCCAGGCCTATCGGAATGTGAACGCAGGGCGTCCCCGATTGAATGGGTCCCAGTTCGCCATCGTGGCGACCGCCCCCGACACCGACGTGACGATCACCCCGTCGGTCCGCGTCGGATCGCGCTTCGCGGGAGTCCCGTACACCATCCGGCTCCAGCCCGGGGAGGTTTACCAGCTCCGAAACACGAACGATGTCCCCGGGGACGTCACCGGCACGGAGATCCGCTCGACCGATCCCGTCGGGGTGTTTGGCGGGCATCGCTGTGCGAACATCAACGGCCCGAGCACCTTCTTCTGCGACTACGTGGTGGAGCAGCTTCTGCCGGTGCGGGACTTCGGAGTCGTTCATCCGGTTTACCCGCTGGCCGGGCGTAGCGGCGGGGACACCGTGCGGATGCTCGGAGCCTATCCCAACACGCATGTGTTCCTGGACGGGGTGGCGGTCGCCACCCTGCAACGGGGCCAGGTGTACGAGCAGGTGGTCGCGGGGGGTGGGCTCATTACATCGGATCAGCCGATCAGCGTCGCCCAGTTCGCCAACAGCTCGGACTTTGACGGTGTTGACAATGCCGACCCCTTCATGGTGAACGTGCTCCCGTCGACCCTGTACACCCGCGGGCATGTGGTCTGCACCGGGCCGGCGCGGTTCTCCTCGCATTACATCAACATCATTGTGCCGGACCCCACCGCGCGGGGCGTCACGCAGCTCGACGGCGCCTTGATCCCGGTGGCGTCGTGGCATCAGATCGGCACCAGCAGCTACTGGGGGGTGAGCCTGCCCGTGGGCCAGGGACCCCACGCGGTGATCTCCCGCTTCCCGGTCTCGGTGCTGGTCTATGGATGGGCCCCCGCCGATTCCTACGGTTGGACCGGCTGCATCGGGTTTGGGGACATCATTCCCCCGGTCCTGATCCCGCCGCCTGACATCACCCTGAGCGCCGGGGTCGGGTTTGTCACGGGTGCGGCGAACATTCCCCCCTGCACCACCCTGATGCCCAACCTGACCCAGGCCGTCCAGGCCTCGGACAACTGCTCCGCGCTTGAAGGGCTCACCGTCACGCAGGACCCGGCCCCCGGGACGATCCTGGCCCCTGGGACCTACACGGTGACCTTCACGACCCGCGACCAGCGTGGAAATGTGGGCACCAGCACCATGACAATCACGGTCACGGAGCCATCCCCCCTCCCGGCTCCGGTGCTGCATTGTCCGACGAACATCGTCACGAAGTGCCAGAACTCGACGGGGGCGATCGTCCGGTACGACGCATTCGCGACCCAGCTCTGCCGCACGCCGGTATCGCTTGTCTGCGACCCGCCGTCGGGAAGCCTCTTCCCGGTGGGGGTGACGACCGTGACCTGCACCCTTCCGGATCCGGTGAACCCGCAGACCTGCACCTTCACCGTCACGGTGGAGTGCCAGGGGGGGCCGCTCCACACCTTGGACGTCTCGTATGAGAAAGGGGTGGTGGTGTTGCGGTGGCCGGCGACCGTGCCGGGCACCCTCCAGACGGGACCCACGGTGCTCGGTCCCTGGACTCCGATCCCCGGGGCGACCTCCCCGTTCCAGATTCCGGTGAAGAACCAGGGGATCCAGTTCTTCCGCCTCATCCCGCTGCAATAGCAGGCCTAGACACACCGCCCGGGCTGCGGCCCGGGTTCGGCTCCGTCCCTCCGCCCGCCGACCCTGCCTCCCGGGCGGGGGATCATGCCGTTCTCTAGGGGGTCGCCTGGCACGATCCCAGGGGGGCGTTCCTGGGGACCAGCCCCAGCTTCCAGGGGGTGTCGGCGTCGTAGCTCCAGTAATCGCAGGTGATCTCCTCCCCCGGGGCGATGTCGCGCAACGCCACCGTGGTGACGGGTGGTGGGGCCCCTGCGGGGGCTCCGGTGTTGGGGGTGGGGTGGTGGTTGATGAAGCAGGCGTGATCCCCGCTGAGGATCACGTGGCTGTCCACCTTGCTGACGAAGCAGAACCAGCGGGTGTGATCCCGGGCGATCTCCGGCAGGGCCTGGTAGTCGGCCGGGGGGAATGCGTGATCGAATCCCGGGAGGAACCGCCAGATCGGGGTGCCGCGCGGGATTGTGTCGACGGCGAAGAGTCCCATCCCGTGGATGGTGGAGGGTCCCACCCGAGTTCTTACCAGCATCATGCGGGGGGCACCCTAGAAGCCCTTTCCCCTGGAATCGATGTTTTTGGGTCGAGGTTTATTGACGTTTCCGGGGTGGGGTGCAGAGTAGGGGGGTCGGTCCTCTGATGGGGGCGTACTGGTTTCGACCATGTGGATGCGCCGGAGGCGGCATGCCGAGGATGGTTCGTTGGCCTCGTAAAAAATCGAACCAAAAAAATAAAAGCTAACGAAGAGTTGGCCCTCGCGGCCTAGTCCGCGACGCTCGTTCCTGGATCCCGGCTAAGGGAAACGAGCGCATTTAGTCGGGATGGTGGATCGACGGAGACAGCGCGTTGATCGCCGAGAAAATTCATGCTGACTAAGCGATCCGTTTCGCGCCGGGGTGAGCGCGGGTTGCCGACAATTGACCCTGGCTAAGCATGTAGTCGCGGCCGGTTTATTTGCTTGGGACGCGGGTTCAACTCCCGCCGCCTCCACGCTTCGCTCTTCGAGCTACGCGTGGCAGGCCACGCCTGATGGCGAAGCGTGACCGGCGTAGCCCAGAGGGCGAAGACGGTCGGGACCGAACGCCTGAGGTCGGACGAACGTCCTGATCTTGCGGCTCGAGTTGGGGGTGAACACCACTTAGGATTTGGATTCCCATCTGACGCGCATAATGCTTTGATTGGCGTGGGTGGTCTATCCCCGCGAATAAGGTTTGAGCGATTCGAAAAACAGGGACTCTCGGGAACTCCCAGACTTCTCAAACTTCGAGGGAACTCCCGCAGAGGTGGAGGGCGTTTGATGGATCGATCGGAGCTCGCGCCAAGTACGCATGTGATTGGGAGAATAGCGCTGTCCGGAGAAAATACACTCAACCGAGGCCATGAACCTCCAACAAATCGCTGCGGTCTTCGCGCTCGGCATCCTGGCTCCAGAGGCCTTGAGTACGACTTGTTCCGGGGGGACTTTTTCCCTTGGCTCTCTTGCGCAATTCAGCGTCGGATTGGACCCGATCGCTCTCGACGCTGGAGACCTGGATGGGGATGGCTGGCCGGATCTGGTCGTGGCGAGCGACATATCGGGCTCGGTATCCGTCTTTTCCAACCAAGGGGGCGCGGCTGTTGGTCAGAATCGGCCCGGGCCCTCATTCGGTCTCCCAGTCGGCGGGATTCCCTTCGGCGTCGTGATCGCGGACCTGAATCACGACGGAAAGCCGGACCTCTTGGTGTCAGTGCCGAATTCCGCCAAAGTGCTGTACTTTCGCAACATTCACTCCCAAGGCGCGCTCTCAAAGGATTCATTTGCACGCCCTGTTAGTATCGACCTGCCTGGGTTATCGGGGCAGTTGGCTGTCCGGGACATCGATGGGGACGGCGTGGCTGATCTCGTGGTGGGAAGCACCGATGCCTCCAAGTCGGTTCAGGTTCTTCGCCAACGTGGTAATAGCGCGGGTGGAACCCCCCCGGTGTTCGATCAACCGGTGAGCCTCTCAACCGGGCAGAGGTCGGGGGATTTTCTGTTGGTGGATCTCGATGGGGATGGGAAACTAGACGTAGTCGTACCCGATTTCTACGGCTACAGCATAGGGGTGTGCCAGAACTTTTCAGTGCCCGGTTCGTTGGCGGCTGCGGATTTTGGCGATCGGATCACCCTGGGTTCGGGGATGGCCCCACAGGCCGTGGCGGTGGCCGACATCGACGGAGATGGGAAACCGGACATTGGAGCAATAAGGTCCCAGCCGGGAAGCGTTGCACTCTACCGGAATGTCCACACGGGTGGGCCTCTCACTGCCGCCTCCTTCTCCAGCCGGGTGACGATTGGGAGCACGTCCGACCAGTATGCCATTCGCTTCGTCGACCTGGACAGGGATGGGCGGCCAGACATGCTGACGACTGTTCCAGGGGGTGTTCGTTACTACCGCAACTCCGGCGCTACCTCCGGGCTCACAGCGTCGTCTTTCGAAGCCCCGGTGTCGTTTCCGAGTGACTACAGGGGTGTCGCTTTCCTGGTCACCGATCTGGACCGCGACGGCGTTCCCGATGTCGCCACGGTCGACCCCATTACCTCCATGTTGAACCTTCTCCCGGGCATTTTCTGCGACGGGGAGCCGACGTTCACCACGCAGCCGGCAGACGTGTATGCGGGGGAAGGGGCCTCTGCCTCGCTGAGCGTGGAGGTTTCGACAAACATCCCATCCAAGGTGCAATGGTACCGAAACTCAGGAGCGGCGATCCCGCGCTCTGCAGGCCCCATCCTCTCATTCGTCGATCTTGGCCCTGCCGACGCGGACGCCTACTACGCCGTAGCTTCGTACGCCTGCGGTGCGGTCACCAGCCATGTGGCACATGTTGTTCTCGAGAATCCCCGCCCAGGGCTTGTCGCTTGGTGGCGCGCGAACGGAGAGACGCTTGAGGAGCTTAGCCGTCGGCAAGCCCAGTCAGCCGATGTGTCTTACAGCGCCACCCCGCAGGGCCAGGCATTCGAGTTCCACGGCGGCGCCTCGGGTATCTTCGTCGGGGACATGGCGGAGCTGGCGTTGAGCACTGAGTTTACGTTCACCTTTCGAATGCTCGTGCGCCCCGCAGGGGATGGACGACGAGCTGCGGTTCTTTTTCGAGGAGACCCCCGCATCAACCACAACTCCTATGCCGTTTGGATCGACGCCCCATCGACCCTCGTCTTCGAGACCCGCGACGCGGCCACCTCCACGGCCACCTTGACGGCTCCGCTTCCGCCCGAGACGTGGGTTCACGTCACCTGTGTGTTCGACCACGGTAAGGCGCGGGTCTACCAGGACGGGAGCCTGGTGGCGGAACAAGCTGGGATGGCGATCCCCTTCGTCACCCTCGCCCCCGGCGGAGGCTTCGAACTGGGGAACGCGATCGCCCCTCAGACCGCCCCCTTCGTAGGCGCGCTAACCGACGTTGTGGTCTATTCTCGTGCACTCAGTGCGGCGGAAGCAGCGAGTGCTGCCCAGACATTCGGGCCGCTGGGTTCCCGTTCGGGCCGGCCGGGGATTCTTCATGCTCCTGATGAGGTGGTGGCGGGCGTTGGAGAACCGGCGCTCCTTCGCATTCTAGCGACGGGTACGGAGCCGTTAAGCTATTCCTGGTTCCACGGCGACTTGTTCCTCGCAGGGGGTCCCAGCCCCCTGCTGTCGATCGCAAGTGTGCAGCGTTCCGACCGGGGTCCCTACAGCGTGGTGGTGAGCAATTCGTTCGGAACGATACGGAGTTCGCCAATCATGCTGCTCACTGGCCCCGAACCTCCCTCCTCCCGACTTGTCCCGATCGAGCGCCAGTTTGAGATGACTCTCGACGCGGCGGTGATGCCAATCGGAGGTCAAACAAACCTGCAGCTCCGTTACTCGGGGATCAGCGGCTATTCGACGCAACTGGTACTTCGAGTGGACCCTCTTGGCTCGGTATCCGCTTCATCCCCGAGGATCTCGGAAGCAAGCGGCACCGTGGTCTCAGGGTTTACTGCAGGCGGCGCTCTGGGGATGTCCTTCGCGGCCGCGACATCCTCCCGGGATCTCCTGCCGGGGAAGAGCGACGGTAGCTGGGGGTCCACACGGATCACCGACTCCTACCTATTCGCACTGGGAGAGGCGACAGCGTTTGAGTTGACCGGCGTGATCGCCACGAACGGCGTTCAATACGACGAGCAATTGCCACAGCCCATGACGGGGAGCCTCACACTCGAGGTCTCCAACACAAACTCAGCAGCCCGGATTTACCTGGCTTCGGATCAATCGCCCGAGCTGTTCCGGTTGGCGGCCTCCGAGGGGGATGGGGCTGTGCGCTTTTCGGGCTACCTGACTCCAGGCGTCTACCGGATGTCCTGCTCCGTTCAATCGGACAGCATGGCCATCTCCCGGGCCCAAGCGTCGGGCTCCTCGACTCTGGAGGCTTTGTTGAAGGTGACCGACGGGCCGCTGTTGCGGGCCACACGAAGTGCCAGCGTTACTCACCTGGCCTGGTCCACGAATGCTGTTGGGTTTGTGCTCCAGTCCTCCGCACAACTGGATGGCGCAGCCACCTGGATCGACGTGCCAGGCAACCCGGCGCTTGAGGCAGGCGAGTTCGTCCTGGAAGTGGATCCCCTCAGCCCATCCAGATACTTCCGACTCCACCGTCGCTTCTAGTGCGCCTCCACGCTTCGCTCTTCGAGCTACGCGTGGCGGGCCACGCCTGATGGCGAAGCGTGACCGACGTAGCCCAGGGGGCGAAGACGGTCGGGACCGAACGCCTGAGGTCGGACGAACGTCCTGTTCGAGAGAGTAGCAGGGAAGGCACCCCCCGTTCGCTCTTCGAGCTACGCGTGGCAGGCCACGCCTGAGGGCGAAGCGTGCCGGTTGGTCGTTGCTCACTCCTGAAGGCGGATGCGGTAAAACATCTTACCTTCGGTGCCGGGAATGACGGGGGCGAGCAGGGTGCCTCTCCCGGCCATCCCCCGGATCCCAGCCCGCAGGAGGCGAAACCTCACCGGGTTCTCCAACGCCGGGGCTCCTTCCACGAGGTACCGTCTCCCCTCCTCGCTGCTCCACACGAGATCGACTCCAGACGGGCCTGGTGAAACCGCAAGTATGCGCAGCGCAGAGGCTGCGTTGTTCGGATCGGTCCCCGCGCGCCACTCGTCGAGGGTGCTCATCCCGTCGGCATCCGGATCCTGCAAGTCCGCGGAACCATCGGTCGGGAGTTGGTGCCCCTGCAGCCAGGCATAGGAGATCGCCGAAGCTGGGGACTGAAACTCGAAGGCCCCCATATCCACCGTTCCCCCAGCGATCCGCGGGAGCCCGGCCAGGTCCGCCACGGGGGGCAGGGGATCGGTCACCGGGTCTCCGGCGTTAATGCAGGGGGAGCCGGGCTGAAGTCGATAGTCGTTCGAGTCGGGATCAACGAACAGCGGATCCAGGGCCACGTTGCCGTATCCTTCTCCCGGGAGTGGCGTGATGCAGGAGTGGTACGCGGTGCTCTGGTCGATGTTGCCGCACGAGTTGAACATAACGATGCAGTTTGTCAGAACACAACGAGTCGCCCCTCCCGTGGAGTAGCATCCGTCCGAATCGCTCGCCTCGTTGCCCGTGACCGTGCAGCCCACAAGGACGGAGGCCTCGGCGCCACCCCCATACCCGGAGGTGTTGCCGTGAACCAGGCAATTCCTCAAGATGGAGCCCGAGGCGCCGCCCGCGTCATTCCCGGCCTGGTTGCCCTCGAGACGACACGCCTCCAGGGTGCCACCCGCGACACCTCCCCCGCACAACCCGGAGAAGTTGGAACTCAGCACACATCGCGAGAGGAGACAGTCCTGTGTCTCGGCCCAGACTCCCGCACCCAGGGAGTCGACGTTCGTCCAGGTGGGTCCGGATGGATACAGGGTGGTCCCCCCCGTGAGGGTGAACCCGGCCACGGAGGCGCCGTTCCTGAGATATAGGCAGCGGGTCTCGGAGGGGGTCGGAGAGCCTTGGATGACCGTGTTGGAGGCTCCGTTGACGCTCTCCAAGTGGATCGGGAGCGTGACGGCCACCCGGTTGGGGAGCGTCCCGCGTGTGACCCGGCCTCCCGTCCGGTACACCCCGTTGGTCACGAGGACGAGCGCCCCGGGGATCGTCGCCGCATCCACAGCCTCCTGGATCGTTCGGGCGGCCGTTTCCCACGAGCTGTAGGGGGGCGTGGGCGAGGGGCTGAGGGGGGCGACGTAATGGACGGGGCGGGCCACCACATGGACCGTGGTGGTCGAGGCGATCCCCTCGGGGTGGGAGAGGTTGAAGGCTCTGAGCACCACGGCGTAGTCCCCTGGCGTGCTCCAGGCGTGGGTGACGGAGAGAAGGCGGTTGCTGACCACGACACCATCCCCGAACTCCCAGCGGCTCGCGCTGCTGAGTCCATCCGAATGACCGGTGAAGCTCACCAGGGTGCCCACGGAAAGCGTGGTGAACGAGGGGGTCCATCCGATGCTCAGAGGCCCCGCAATCCGGTCCTCGGTGAACTCGTCGCACCCGATCGAGGGAGGATCCCCCCACGGCTCATCGTCGAAGTCGAGCCCGGGAGTGCTGAATGGCGCACCGGCCTGTCGACACGGGGAAGCGGCCGTCAACCGTGCGTCGGCCCCGAGCTGGGGGTCGTCGTCGATGTTCCCTTCGCCATCGGGGGGGAGCGGTTGGGTGCAGGAGTAGTTCAGCGTGCAGCTGCGGTAATTCGGTGGGTCGATCACGCTGACGGGCGTGTTCCCGTAAACGATGCAGTTGAGGAGATCGGAATCGATCGCGCCGGTGGCCTTGTTCAATGTGATGGTGCAGTTTGTGAGCGTGGCCTGCTGGACCCCGGGGCCGGTATTCCCCGTGATTCGGCAGGCTCTCAGGGTTCCGCCCGTGGCCCCCGCACCCCCGTTGCCCGAGAGCACGGAGGAATCGATCGTGCTCTGCGCGGCTCCATCCCCCCGATTTCCGGCCAAGGTGCAGTGGTCAAGCCGGCAGGAGGTGGCCCCGTTGAGGGGGGCATTTGTTACGAGGCAGCGGCTCGCGGTGCATCCCAGGAGGCTTCCGCCCGCTAGTGTGCAGTCTGAAAGCGTGGCGTATGCGGCGTTATTGCCCAGGAGGGTCGAGCGTTCAATCCGTCCGGAGAAGATTCCTGATCCCAGGGCGTAGGCCACGCTGCCCGCGACGACGCAGTCCGAGACCCGGGAGTCGGGAGATTCACACCAGACTCCGCCTCCGATTCCGGCTCCGGAACTCCGGTCGACAAAAGCTGCCGTCGTGCTCCCGTTGGTGACCGTGAACCCCTGAAGCCTCGCACCCGAGACCAAGTACACCCCACGGACCGCTCCGTAACCATACCCGGGTGCGAGCTGCGTCCCCCGTTCTCCCACGATCACCGTGACTGCCGGCCCATTCACGCTCTGCACCGCCATCGGGAGGGTCACCGCGAGTCGATTGCTCTCCCCCCCGAAAACCGCCCGGCCGCCGGTTTGGTACACCCCGTTGGTCGCCCTCACGAGGGATCCAGGGATGGCAACCGCGTCCACCGCTTCCTGCAAGGTCGGGGCTGCGGTGGCCCAGGTGCTGTAGGGCGGGAGTGCGCCGGGATTCCCCGCGACCACGTAGTGCACGGGCTGTTCTACGACCTGGATGGTTGCCTGGGAGACGCGTCCCTCCGGGCGGGTTCCGTCGTAGGCGGTCAGCGACACGGTGTAGGTGCCCGTTGTGGCCCACGCGTGCTTCACCATCGGGCGATTATCGACTGTGGTGCCATCGCCGAAATCCCATCGGCTGAAAGTGGGGCTTCCCTCGATGTCGGCGCGGAACACCAATTCCCATCCCTGCACAACGGTCACGCCGGAGGATCGGATCGAGACCTGCAGCTCCGCGGCGGCCCCCGAGGGGGCAGGCTCGTGGCAGCCGAGCGACGGTGGGGAGCTCCATCCGTTGCCGTCCAAGTCCGGCCCCTGGGGTGCTAGCCCCCCGGCCTTTCCCCGGCAGGGGGAGTTGGGGCTGAGATGGAAGTAGTCGGTGATGCCGGGCTCTGAGTCGATGTTCCCCGCTTCCGGCGGAAGGGGTGAGGTGCAGGAGTAGGCGAACGTCGTTGCGGCATGGTTGGGCCCCACCGTGTTCGCTTCGTTGAAATAGACGATGCTGTTCGTCACCCCGCATTGCGAGACCCCCCCTCCAGACCGCATGGAGGTGTTGGCGAGCACGGTGCAGTGGGTCAGGGTCGAGAGTGCGGCGCCACCCCCCTCGACTCCGGCTCTGTTTTGATAGAGTGCGCAAACGTCCAGAGTGGAGGACCAGGCCCCCCCTCCTGATCCATCCGCGCTGTTCTCACCGAGGCGGCACCGGGTGAGAAAGCTCTCAACAGCCCCTCCCCCTGTCTCCGCCGTGTTTCCCAGGAGCACGCAGTTTGAAAGAGTGCAGGAGTAGACTCCGCCTCCGCCGTAATAGGAGCTGTTCCTGATGATCCGACAATCGATGAGGCGACACTCCCGCGCGCCACCTCCCCCGGAAACCGACCCTCCATCCCCGGTCGCGGCGTTGCCCTCGAGCAGACACCGTTCCAGGGTTCCGCGGAACGCCCCCCCTCCATAGAACTGCGACACATTGTTCGTCAGCACGCAGTTCCGAAGCACGGCGTCAGAATCGTCACACAGCACCCCGCCACCGTAGTATTCCGCGCCACCGCTTCGAAGAGTGAAGCCGTCGAGAAGGGCGCCGGCGGCCAGGTGCACACAGCGGACTGCGTCGGCCCGTCGTGCGAGGCTTCCCTCGATCACGGTGACCTCCGGACCATGGAGGCTCCGCACTTCGATCGGAACCTGCACGGAGACCCGGCTTCTTTCACCGTTCTCCAGTGGAGCTCCCCCTTGGCTGTAAACCCCATCCGCGACCATCACAACGGAGCCCGGGATGGTCGCCAGATTGACGGCCTCCTGGATCGTGAGCGCCGCCGTTGCCCAGCTGGAGTAGGGGGGGGATGGGGAACTCCCCGAGGCGTCGACGAAGTAGACGGGGGGCTCAATCACGTGGACAACCAGCGAGGTTGTAACCCCGAGCGGCAAGCTGTCGTTGGTCAGGGTGTAGTCAACGCGATAGTCCCCGGGCGCCTGCCAGATGTGCAGCACCCCCAGGGGATGGTTGGTCCAGGTGGTGCCGTCGCCAAAGTCGATTCGCGACCCTCCTACCCGGCCTTGGCCCCCGAGGGTGAAGCGGACGGGAAAGCCAGGGGTGACAGTTGTCCGGTCTGCAAGGATCGAGGGTTGAAGCGCTCCGCTCAGGCCGTCCGGGCGGACCTCGTCGCATCCGATGGAGGGGAGGGGAAGCCAGGGCTCCCCGTCAAGGTCGGTGCCCTCGACGGCGGCGGGTCGCCCGGCGCCGACGCACGGGGAATGGCTGCTGAGGTGATCGGGGGTGGAGAGCAGGGGATCGCCCTCGATGTTTCCGATCCCATTGGTCGGCAGCGGGGTCGTGCAGGAGAAGTTCAGCAGGGTGGCCGCGTGGTTGTTGTTCGTCCGGCCGGAGGGATCGGTGTTGAAGTAGACGAGGCAGTTTTCCAACGTTCCGCCGTAGGCCCCGGCTCCCGCTGAGGCGGCCACGTTGCCGGTCAGGGTGCAGTTGGTGAGCATGGAGTTGTAGGCTCCTCCCCCCCCTCCGTAGCGGAGTGCGGCGGGTTCGGTGGAGGTGTTTCGCGTGATGGAGCAGGCCCGGGCGCTGCAATTGTTCAGCCCGCCCCCTTGGTCCGCCCCGTTTGACGTGACGAGGCATCGCTCCAGGGTGCTATCGGACGCTCCTCCGCCCCCCATCCAGGTCGCCTGGTTTCCCGTCAGTGTGGAATCGGTCGCCTTGCTGAGATGGATGCCGGCGCCCCCTCCTGCGCTGTTCCCCTCCACCCGGCACTGGTGGAGGATGCTCGCAAACGCCCCTCCGCCGTAGTAGCGCGCGCTGTTCCCGCGGATCAGGCAGTTCGTCAACGTCCCGCCGTATACCCCCCCAGCCTCCCCCCCCTGGGCCGAGTTCCCAACGATCACGCAGTTGACCAGGATGGCTTGTTCCGACTCGCACCAGGCTCCGGCGCCCGAGTTGTCGATTTCGAAGTTTGCCTCCTGGGTGGCTCCGTGGGTCAGGGTGAATCCGAGGAGGGCGGCCCCGTTGGTGAGGTAGGCGCATCGAACAGATCCGCTGCCGTAAGTCGGACCAATCTCTCCTTGGAGGACCGTCACCTCGGGGCCGTTCAGGCTCCGAATTGTGACCGGCTTGGTCACCGCGATGCGGTTCGGCACGACACCCCCGTTCACGGCCCGCCCGCCCGTGGCGTAGACCCCGTTGGTGACCAGGATTTCGTCGCCGGGTGCGGCCTTGTCGATGGCCTCCTGAATCGTTCGTGCCGCCGAACCCCAGGTGGTGTAGGGGGCTTGGGGTGTTGGATTGTCCGGGCTGACGTAGCGGGTCGCCCCCGCCGTGCGGTGCGCCAGCAGGAGGGCGAACAGGAGCAGCAGCAAGTGGGCGAGCAAGTGAGGATCGAGCCGCCGGAGATCCTTACGGGTTCGGGGTCCAGCTTGCCGTATCTGAAACGTCGCCATATGTGCGTTTGGGGGGGCGGGTCAGGAGGGCCCGCCTTGTCCCATAGCTCGGGGAAGGTGGCGGAATCTTTCAGGAAAAGTTCGGCACCCGCACTGCTGGCGGGGTAGGGCCGCAACTACGAAGGATCACGGAGGCGAGAGGGCTCGGAACAGGCCCAACGGGCGGTTGGTGTTCAACGGACGAACCAGGCGCATGGTCCCGAGTTGGTTGGTCACCCACTCAAAGGGTTGCCAGTCGGAGGTGACGTCTGACGCGGTCTCCAGTTGGTAAACATCCCCTGCAGTCCCTCTGAGGGTGAACTCCAAGGCGTTGACCGGCATCGGGGCTTCCGGGGATGGGGGCGCCGCAGCGACGGAAAGGAGGGGGATTTGGGTGAACACCGCCGTGACAGTCAGGCTGCGAGTCAGTTTCGTGGAGATCACCGGATCGCTCCCTGAGGCATCCCCCTCCCATCGCAGGAACGCCTGCCCAGAGGCCGGGAGGGCGCTGAGGGTTACCTGGGTCCCCTGGCGGTAGGTCGCGGCTCCCGGGGTGACCACGACCTCGCCCCGCCCTCGCGATGGGGTGGAGAGGGTCACATCGCCCGACTTGAGCGGACCGAACAGCGCGGTGATCGCCGCAACGGGGTTTGTGACCTGGAGTCGGAGGACTGGATTGGTTCCCTGGACCGCGCCGGCCCATCCGGTGAAGGCCTTCCCGGGGTCGGGCACCGCGGTCAGCCGGACCCAGGTGCCAAACGGGAGTAGGGAAACGGCGGGATCGGTGGTTACCTGCCCGCCCCCCGTCGCGGAGACGGCCAGGG
The DNA here is from genome assembly GCA_003452185.1 of Verrucomicrobiales bacterium. Taxonomy (GTDB): domain Bacteria; phylum Verrucomicrobiota; class Verrucomicrobiia; order Limisphaerales; family UBA11320; genus UBA11320. Next base: position 16,423 of record DMJJ01000511.1, read on the forward strand.
AGAGACCGAACACTCCCTCCGCCTCCAAGTCCGCGTCCATGGGATGCGGCACCACGCTCGCCGTCGTATCCAGCCCGCCTCGCCATCCCAGGAAGGACCAGCCGGGATCGGGGATCGCGCTCGCCGTGACCGCCTGGCCCGCCGGGTAGAGGTCCATCCGCGGATCTGCGAGAAGACGCCCCCCGCCGGGGGTGGTGAGCGAGAGGAGGAACGCGGGCTGAAGGTCAATATCGAGCGGATCGGCCTCGATCGGGTCGCTGCCATCCGCCGGATATGCCACCACCCTCAGGTGGGCGGAGGAGCGGAGGATGAAGTCGCGATGCTGGGGATGACGCCGCAGCGCGGGAGTCGAGCCGTCGACGGACCAGGCGAGCTGGGCATTCCCCAACGAGGTCTGGAGGCTGATATGGACCTCCCGCAAGCGGACGAGGTGAGGGGTGGTGACGAGCTGGCCATCGGCGAGGATGGCCGGCATGCCGATCGGGGCCGTCCGCGGGACGCCGGAAAAGGTCACGGTCTCGAGGGGCACCGTGGGGGTGAACAGGGCGGTGTAGTCGTTGATCGTCCGGAGCGTCTCGCTCCTGGGATTCTCCGTCACCCAATCCCCCCAGCGCTCAAACCGATGCCAGCGTCCGGGAACCGCCGTCAGGCTGACGACATCTCCGTAGGCATGCCGTGCTTGGTCCGGGAACAGCCGGATGACTCCGTCTCCCGTGGTGCGGAGGGTCACCGCGGGGGTCTCGATGTTTGCGGAGCGAACCCAGTCGCCGCCGCCCGTACCCAGAAATACCCCATCGCCGTACTGCATGTGGGAATAGGGGACCGTGCCAAGGTCGAGAATCCGGGGGGTCCAGTTGAGGGCATCCTTGCTCGTCGACAGCTGGTGGCTCCCGTACGGGGCGTTGGGGGTCGCAAGCGTTAGGGTGTTCAGAACGTAGAGGCCGTGGCCATAGGCGAGGCTGCCGAACCCTGGTATTGCAGGCCCCATGGCGCTCCACTCGATCCCGTCCCGCGAGCGCAGCATCACCCGGGAGGGGGGCATCGATTGCCCGATGCTCATGATGGCCTCATCCTCCTTCTGGAGTATTGACGCGATGTTGGCCCCGCTCGGGGTCTGCGGCAGGGGGTAGTCGGTCCACGTCTGGAGGTCGACCGACCTTGAATAGCCGCTGGCCCCCACCCTCAGATACACCCCGGCCGCGAACCCGATCGTCCAAGGGAAGGCCTGGGTTTGGGAGACCTTCCAGGTTGTGAGGTCTGTTGAGGCCCAGTAATCGTACAAGGTCGTGGAAGCGGAGGCATATGCCCCCGCAATCAGGAAACCTGAATCGCCCCCCACCACGCTGGCGTAGCCGTTCGTGGGGTGATACTCGCCTGCGTAGTCCCAGGTGATCCCGTTGGTTGAGGTGTAGATGCCGATTTGTCCCACCGCAACGAAACGGCCCCCGTGGTAATCGATCCCCGAGAAGAGCGGTGGCTGATTACGGCCCGGGGGGATCGGGCGGGGGGTCCAGTTCTGGCCGTCGGGCGATGTGAGAATGGGGCTGACCGCGTAGTTCTTCAAAGCGACCCAGAGCCCAGCTCCATAGGCAAGGCCATCGGGGTAGAAGTAGCCCGTGGGCGTGGGACGGAAGCGCGTCCAGACCTCTTCCGGTTCGGGCATCGTGACGGTCACGCGGATCGGTCCTGACAGGAGGGTCCCTTGGGGGTTGCTCACGCGAAGCCGGTAGGTGCCGGCCTGGCGCATCGTGACCTGTTCCGTCCCGAGCCAGGGCTCCGTGGCGAGCGGGATGACCATTCCATCCTTCAGCCATTCGTAGCGGATCGGCTGCGTTCCAGTGACCATGGCATGGATCGTCATCGGGGTCCCCGCCTGCAGGGTGGGGTCCGAATCATTCCAGCGGATGACTGGGGGGGTGGGAGGCGAGAGGGATGCGGACTCGAAGGCGCCGATGTCCGCGAACACGCCCTGGGGTCTGGGGGTCCCGCGCTGGTCAGTCGGGGACCCTGAGTCGGGGGGGACGGCATCGATCGCCGGGCTTCCGTTCTGGAGAGCCATCGTCGGGGTCGGACCGCCGTTGTTGGCCAGTGCCAGGAGGCCGGGGTCGAGGCCCCAGAGGTCCCGGGGTGAGGAGGATGTCAGTCCGCCCGGACTTCCGAGCAGGTTATAGCCGAGGCTCTCGATCTGAGCCGGGTTGCCATAGCTCGCGGACAGGATCTCATCGAGGAGGATGCTTGAATCCAGAAGAGTGCTCCCTCCGACCATGAAGAGCCCGCTCCCAAACCCGCTCCCGGTTCCGCAACCCGCACCGCCTGAGCCGGCCCAGGCGGGGATCGTCCCGCCCCTGGAGATGTTGCCCGCGATGGTGCAGTGCGCGATATGTCCGGTGGCGTCCGAGAGATAGAGCCCCGCACCGTAGGTGGATCCTCCCACGGTGCACGACTCGTACAGGCCGTAGCGGAAGGATCCGTATCCGGCGTCTGTGCGATTGGAGCAGATCGTGCAGTTCTGGAGTTCCAGACGGCCGTGGCTGATCCGAAGGGCACCCCCTTGCGAGGGCCCCGCAGCGCCACCCCCGTTGGGCCCGTTTCCTCCGTTGCCCGAGAGCAGGTGGTTGGCAAAGAGGGTGGACCCCGCCAGTACCGATTCGCCCTCCTCAGCGTGAATGCCTCCGCCGGTGGCCGGGCCGGCCGGGTGACCGGCGGGCGCCTCCCCGCTCTGACCTCCATCCAAGGTCAGGACCCCGTTTCCTTCGAGGATGCTGTTGGTCATGGAGAGACGGGTGCGACGGGAGAAAATGCCCCCTCCGTGGGCGGCACCGTCGTAGATACCCCCCGTGGCGCTGTTTCCCTGGAACTGCACCCGATCCAGGAGGGCATCGCTGTCCGAAAGAAACAGCGCCCCGCCCAAGGCATCTCCACCCCCGTAGAGCTGGCTGTATTGAAGCACGCCGGAATAAGTCTCCGTCCCAGGACTGCCCGCGACGCTGTTGGATCGGAAGGAGCATCGGGCGATGTCCAGGCGGCCTGAGACGACGCAGAGCGCGCCGCCCCCCCCTCCGCTGGCGCGGGTCACCGTGTTGCCGTCGAAGGAGGAGTCGGAGAGACTCAAGATCCCGGAACTGTAGATGGCTCCTCCGGATGCCAGGGTGGAGTTGCTGGTGAAGCGGCAGGAGGAGATGACGAGTGTTCCGGCGTTCGAGATAGCCGCCCCGTTGGCCATCCAGTTCGTGGTGGAGCATCCTGAGAAGCCGACCCCGGAGACCGTGACATGGGTGCCGGGAAGGATGCGCAGGAGCCCGTCCGTCGAGGGGGAGCTGAGGGAGAGAAGCTCCGGCCCCGGCCCGTCGAGGGTCGTGTCGAACGCGATGGCAGGGAGCGAATGTGTGAGCGGGATCCTGCCCGTGGCGTTTGTCAGGATGATGTGTCCCCCACCACTGGCGTTCACATCGGCCAGAGCCTCCCGGAGCGACCCGGCCCCGGCACCGGCGGTGGAGCTCACCTGCCGGACGATGGGATCCTGGGACCCTGTCGTGACCTCGAGCCGCATCACCCCGCTTGTGGTGCACCCGAACGGACCGCACGCCGCAAGCCGGTAGTCGCCGGCGTCCGAGAGTTGCAGGGGGGCGATCACCAGACGCGGGGTTACGGCTCCCGCGAGCGGGGCGGGCCCTTTCATCCATTGGTATTGGATCGGTTCCACCCCCCTGAGCTGCACGTCAAACTCCGCCACCCCGCCGGGACGCCCGGAACGGTTTCCCGGCTGCTCGACGATGAGTGGCGCCGTGGCCGGTACCTGTCGGATGGCGAGCGCACGGCCGCTGGTCGAGAGGGCGATTAAGCTCACGTCGCGCAAACCCGCGGGGGGCTCCGGGACTCCCACGACGCTGCCATCCTCCAGGGACGCCAGCATTCGTTGGCCGGATGAAACCGCCAGCTGTCGCACCGTGTGCCCGGCCGTCAGCCAGGTCAGGTAGTTCGTGTAACTGTAGCCCGCATCGAGAGTCATGATCGTCCCGTTGGTCAGGGCCGCTGCGATCGCCCCTCCCCCGGCCCCCAGCGTTGTGACTCCCGTGATCCAGGGGGTGACGGAGCCGCCCCGGTAATCGAACGTGTAGACCCTGCCGTCGGAGGAGAGAGCCGCGTTGAGAGCACCTGAGGTTGCCACACTCACCATGTTCGAGAGTCCGTCTGCAATCCGAACCGTCGGGGCGGAGGTGTACGGATCCAGGTAGTAGCACCATACGCCGCCATCCAGCGAGAGGCCCACAATCAGGTTCCCGTTGATGGCAATGGAGGAGCCCACGGTCATCCTGGCGCCGACCGGGCCCTTGGTGTTCCAAACCTGCATCAAGCCATCCCGGGTGACGGCCATGTCGATGTCTCTCCCACATCCGACCTGAACTACATTCCGAAGCCCTGGAACAACGCTGCTGGGGGTGAAGCCGGAGCTCGAGATGCCCCATTCGATCACGGTCCCATCGGCGCGCGCCGCCAGGCTGTGGTAGTCGTTCAGCCCGACCGCCACGACATCATAGAGCCCCGATGGAACCGGGCCGATCGGGTACTCGGACCCGTTGATCCAGGCAGGTCCGTGTCCCCATTGCTCGAGAACGCCTGTCGAAGCCGCTCCGGCCGTGGGATGAGCTGAGATGAGAAGGAGCGATGCCGCCAGGAGGGCGAGGAGGATTCCCCGGCCCGGGTATGCGATGCCCTCGGGGAGACTTCGGTTTGGAGGGGTCGTCTTCAAGGCGATGGTGCAATCTAGGCGGGCCGGGGCCCGGGCGCAACACATCATCGCCCTGTGCCGTCCCCGCCTCCGCGTCTGATACGGTTCCCAAA
>DMJJ01000250.1:0-3369 GCA_003452185.1 Verrucomicrobiales bacterium
ACCGGCTGCCAGGAGTCCGCCGTCGCGAGACCCGACCGTTGGACCAGCGTGGCGCCGGTCGCGGACTTCGGCCAGCGGAGCCGGAGGGTCTGCGTGCCCGGCAGGAGAGCCACCTCGAGCGCGACGGTCACGGGAAGCGGCGCTGTGGCGACCACGGTGGCGACCCCGCTGACGGTCGCGAGCTCCGGGGTCGTGGGGTCGAGCGGTTGCGTGAAGAAATAGGTGACGTCGAGACGGACGACACCGTTCTGGAGCTTCACGGTTCCGGGCATCGAATCGATCACCCCCGGGGGGCCGCTGTCGAAGTCGACGGCGTCGGCACAGGTCCGGCCGGCGAGCTGCAGCTGGGTGCAGATCACCCCGGTGACCTTGTAGGAGCCGCTCCCATGGTTGGTGTAGCCGACGTTCGTGAAGGTGAAGGCGTCCGCCGAGAGGGGGACGTAGGCCGGCGTGGCCGGGAGGCCGTGGTCGTGCAGCTCCAGGAGCGGGACCTTGGCCGTTGCGGCGCCGACGAAGGTGCCAAAATTCATGGCGAAATTCATCGGGGTCAGAGTCCCCATGCTGAATCCCGTCAGTGCCACCCGGGTCGGGGCCCCCTGGGGATCGAGGTCGAGGGAGATGGACCCTCCGAGCTTGCTCGATTGGGTGTCGGTTTTCCCGAAGGCATCGATGCTCAGCAGCAGCTGGCTCGCCACGGGATCAAGGGTGAGCTGGAGCGGAGCGGCGTGCGCACCGGGGGTCAGTCCCAGGAGGAGCCACAGGGGGGTGGCGGCCTGGAGGAGGAGGAGGGCACGGAGGATCGATCGGTTCATAGGTACGACAAAAACAAACGTTCTCGGGTCACGCCGGCCCGGGGTCACCGGAGTCCGAGGAGCGGACAGACCTGATAGGTGACGAACGCGAGCCCCCATGCCAGCACCCCCATATATAACCATTGGAAGAGGGGCCATTTCCAGCCGTTTGTTTCCCTTCGTACGACGGCCACGGTGCTGACGCACTGGAGGGCGAAGACATAGAAAACCATCAGGCTGAGGGAGACCCGGGGGCGGTATAGCGGGAGGCCGTCGGCCCCGGCCTGAGCCTGGAGGGTTTCGGCCAGGGACTGGACCCGGGCCTCCTTGTCCTCGGTCTCCCCGACGTTGTAGACGAGGGACATGGTGCTGACGAAGACCTCCCGGGCGGCGAACGAGGCGACGATCCCGATGCCGATCTTCCAGTCGAATCCGAGGGGCTGGATCACCGGCTCGAGCCATTGGCCGAGGGTGCCGGCGAAGCTGTGTCGGAGGCGTTCCCCGGAGGCCTCCTTGGCCAGGGTGGCCAGCTGTTCCTGCACGGCCTGCCGGGCGGCGGCATCCGCGGCCGGGGCGGCGGCGAGCGCGGCGCGGCGGGTGGCGTACTCCTGCTCGCTGGCGGCGTGGCGGGGGTAGCTTGCCAGAAACCAGAGCAGGATGTTGATCCCCAGGATCACGGTGCCGGCGCGGCGGAGGAAAAGCTTTGCGCGATCCCACATGTGACGGGCGACGACCCGGAGGAGCGGCCGCTTGTAGGGGGGAAGCTCCAGGATGAGGATCGGGGTGGGCCCCTTGAGCAGGGTTCGCTTGAAGAGCCAGGCCATGAAGAGCGCCACCACGATTCCGAGGAGGTACATGCCAAGCATCACGAGCCCGGGGAGCTTGAGGATGCCGGCGAGCGTGGTGTTGGGGATGCAGGCGGCGATGAGGACCGTGTATACCGGCAGGCGGGCCGAGCAGCTCATCAGGGGGGAGACGAGGATGGTGACCAGCCGGTCCTTGGGGCTTTCGATGGTCCGCGAGGCCATGATGCCCGGGATGGCGCAGGCAAAGGAGCTGAGCATCGGGATGAAGCTCTTGCCGTGGAGGCCGACCCGGCTCATGAGGCGATCCATGAGGAACGCGGCGCGGGACATGTAGCCCGTGTCCTCGAGGAGGCCGATGAAGAAGAACAGCAGGCAGATCTGCGGAAGAAACACCACCACGGCCCCCGCTCCCTTGAACACCCCGAGCTGGATCAGGTCGTTGAGGGGGCCGGGGGGAATCGCGCCGCCGACCAGCCCCCCGAGGTGCTCGACCCCCGACTCCACCCAGTCCATGGGGTACTTGGCGAGGTTGAAAATGCTCTGGAACATCACCCCCATGATGAGGATGAAGATCACGACGCCCCAGATGCGGTGGGTCAGGATGCGGTCGAGGCGGTCGGTGACCGACTCTCCCTCGACCTGGGTGACGGTGGTGACCATCTGCTCGATGGCCGAGACCCGGGCGTAGCGGGCCTCGATGGCGGCACTCCGCCAGTCGATGCCTGCGGCCTCGAGCCGGCCCCGGGCCGCGGCCACATCGGCAGGGATCGGCTCGGGGTAGCGGCCGGGCTCGGACTTGAGGATCCTCTCGTCCCCCAGCAGAAGCAGGGCCTCGGCCAGGGCCTGGTAGCGGGTGTTGGGAAAGGCCCTCTCGAGGGCTTCCGCGAGGGCGGAAGCCTCACGGCCGAAGGTTTCCGGGAGCTCGCAGAAGAGACGGGGACCGATGCCGTCGTCGTCGGCGGCCACCCGGAGCAGCCGCTCAATCTCGCTCCGCAGGGCGGGCAATCCCTCCCCCGAACTGGCCACCAGGGGAACCACGGCAACGCCGAGGGCTTTTCCGAGCTGCTTTGGATCGATCGCCTGCCCGTTCTCCCGGGCCACATCCACCATGTTGAGGGCCACCAGGGTGGGGTACCCGAGCTCGATTACCTGGGAGGCAAAGTAGAGGTTCCTCTGAAGGTTCGAGGCGTCGACGACCACCACGACCACCGAGGGGGGAGGGACATCCGGCAACCGGTGGAACAGGATGTCGCGAGCCACCTGTTCGTCCAGGGACTGGGGACTGAGGCTGTAGGTGCCGGGGAGATCGAGGATCTGGACCGGCGGGGTTGCACCCCGGAGCCGTCCCTCCTTCCGCTCCACGGTCACGCCGGGGTAATTCCCCACCTTGGCCCGAAGCCCCGTCAAGGCGTTGAACAGCGTGGTCTTGCCGCAGTTTGGGTTTCCGGTCAGGGCCACGTACGGCATCCCGGCCTTCGTGGCCGGGGGGGAGGGGAGGGATGCTTGGGCAGACATGGCGTGCGACGTGGGGGAGAAGTGGCCCGCGATCAGGCGGGCCGGATCATGATCAGATCCGCCTCATGGCGTCGCAGGGAAAGATGATACCCCCGCAGCTTGATCTCGACGGGATCCCCCAATGGGGCAAACCGCACCAGCTCGATCGGTGTACCGGACAAGAGCCCCATCTCAAGGAGACGGCCCCGGTGTTCCGGGGGCAACTTGATCTCGGCCACCGTACCTCGTGCTCCCGGCGCCAGGGCACTCAATGGCGT
>DMJJ01000250.1:3630-3820 GCA_003452185.1 Verrucomicrobiales bacterium
CAGATCCAAGGACATGTCCAATGCTCAATCTGCCCCGCCGAGGGGGCGAAAGTTGTCGATGCAGTTGTCAAACAGGCCTTCCCGTTACTGGTTTTGAGACTCGGTTTCAAGAAGGAAGTAAGTGGGGGTTTTGTTGGCCGTGGCGGGGTGGGGGGTTGGGGGTGGTTTGGGCTCGGCGGGGGGGTGGGGG
>DMJJ01000342.1 GCA_003452185.1 Verrucomicrobiales bacterium
GCGAGCCCCTCGGCCCGGAAGGGTTTGACCAGGACCTGGCGTCCCTCGAGGAAGGAAAGCTCCCCCTCGTGCAACCCCCCGCCGCGGTTCCCGGTGCAGAAGATGACGGGAAGCCCGGGCCTCTCGGCGAGAATCCGACGGGCAAGGTCAACCCCCGTCAACCGGGGCATGGTGAGATCGGTCACCAGGGCGTCAAATTCGCCGGGAGCGGCCAGGAACCGGTCCAGGGCCTCCACCGGGTCAACCACCGCCGTGGGGTGATATCCCAGGCGGGTCAGGAGCCGGGCGGCAAAGCGGGCGATCCCAGCCTCATCATCCACGATGAGGATCCGCTCCCCGTGGCCTCGCGGGAGGGCATCCTCCCCGGACGTCACGGAGGGAATCTCCGCCTCGACCGCCGGGAAATAGAGGTGAAAGGTCGATCCGCGGCCAGGGCAACTCGCCACGGTGATCGCGCCGTCATGGCTCTGCATGATGCCGTGCACCACCGCCAAGCCCAGGCCGGTCCCCTCCCCGGGCCCCTTCGTGGTGAAAAACGGTTCAAAGATCCGCTCCAGCGTCCGGGCATCCATCCCGTGGCCGTCGTCCCGGACCCGGATGCAAAGGTAGGACCCCGGGGCGAGTTGCGGGACCGGCGACGCCCCGTCCGAGGCGATCTCCACCACCTCCTCCGTGATCTCGATCCGGCCCGCCCCCCCGCGCATCGCCTGGCTGGCGTTGTAGCAGAGGTTCATCAAGACCTGATGGATCTGGGTGGCGTTGGCCCGCACCTGGAGTCCGGAGGGGGAGAGGGAGGTGCGGATTTCCACCGAGGCCGGGAGGGAGGCACGGATGAGGTTGAGCGCCTCGGTGATCACCGGGCCAAGGAGCATGAGCCGGCGCTCCGGCTGCTCGCTCCGGCTGAACGCAAGGATCTGGAGCACGAGCCCCCGGGCCCGCTCGGTCGCGGTCAGGATGGCAGAGAGGGATTCCTGAAGCTCGGACGAGGGGAGCAGGTCCATCCGGAGCACCTCGGTGTTCCCCTGGATCGTGGCGAGGATGTTGTTGAAGTCATGGGCAATGCCCCCGGCGAGGGTGCCGATGGCCTGCATCTTCTCCGACTGCCGGAGCCGGGCTTCAAGCTGTTGGCGAACGAGCTCCTCCCCCTTCCGGTCGATTGCGATCCCGGCCAGCGAACAGGCGACCCGCACCAACTCCCGTTCCTCGGGGAGCGGCTCCCGCGATTCCCGGAGGTACAGGACAAAGGCACCCATCACCCGGTTGGCATCGGTCCCGATGGGCGCCGACCAGCAGGTCCGAACCCAGGAGGGAACCGCTGGCCCGCCACATCCCTCCCAGGGCGGGGTCCCCACGGGATCGGAGAGAACGAGTCCCGCGCCGCGCACGAGGGCTCCCGCAAGCGACCCGCCGCCCGGGGGAACCTTCAACCCGTTGAGGGCCTCGACGTAGCGGGGAGGCAGGTTGGGGGCCGCGGCATGACGGAGCGTGGGGCCTTCCGGTTCCACGAGGAGCACCGAGGCGGCGACACCCGGAAACTCCGCCTCGATCCAGTGGACCAGCTCCTCGAGCACCCTGGGGAGAGGCACCCCGGTGGCGATGGACTCCAGGGCCCGTTGCTGGCCTGCGCGGAGCTGCTCGTCGCGGTGCCGACGCGTGATGTCCCGTCCGATGCTCTGCACCCGGACCCTGCCCCGGGGATCCCGCACCATGAGGCTGACCACCTCCAGCCAGATCCGGCGCCCGTCGGCCCGGGTGATCTCGATTTCCCGGGGCGGGGCGGCGCTGCCCGAGAGCACCTGCCCCCACCAGGACTGCCAGTCCACACGGTGTGTCGGGGGAAGCAGGTCGACCAGCCTCCGGTCGACCAGCGCGTGGAGCCCCAGTCCTGTCACCCGTTCCCAGGCCGGGTTCACGGAGGTGAACCGGCCCTCCACGTCATGGGTGGAGATCGGGTCCGTGGCGTGGTGGAAGATCAGGCGGTACTGTTCCCGGAGGCGCGCCTCACGCCAGAGCCCCCAGGCACGGAGGATCGCCAGGAGCAGGGTCAGCCCTCCGAGGAGCCCGAGCGCCCGCTCCGGGGTCCACCACGGCCCGGGCCGCAGGACCTGGATCGCCGACGGCCTGACGACCAGCAAGCCCAGATCTCGGGGCTCCTTCTGGTCGTCCAGGTCGACGGTGCAGACACCCGTGGCCGCCACCACCGCCCCACGCCTCAGCCGGAGGGCCCGGCGGCGTGCCTCGGGGTCCATGACCTGGAGGCTGAAACGCTGTTCCCCCGCCCGCAACACCACGTCGAGCCGGCCGCGTGCGAACACGACCTCCTGAACCTCGCCCTGCGCGGTGACCAGTGTGGAATCCCACTGGGTGAACCACGGTCCCGAGGCATTGATGACCTTGGGGACCGGGTCCTCCCGGCGGCCCAGCTTGCGAATCACGCCCGCCATCATGCTCGGCGTGGCCCCGGCGGGTTCAGGAAACACCGCCGCCTCAACCATATCGCCGGGGGTCAGGTCCAGGGGCTCAAGGCTCTGGACAAATGCGCCGCCGCTGGCGTCCTGCATGAAGAACTCGGTGCGTCGTGTCACTGCGGTGACCACGCCCGAAACCCGGATCCGGTGGCCAAACCGATGGGCATCGTCGTATCGGAGAGGGGTCGCGATGCGAGTGAGAGGGAGGTCAAATGGAGGGCTCGAGGCGGGCTCCTCCACTTCGATTGAGTCCAGGTCGGGAACAAACAGCACCGAGTCGACCACATTGCCCCGGGCGTTGAACCGCGTGCCGCAAACGCCCCGCAACCGCAAGACCGAATCGACGAGAACCGATGCCCGGGGGGGAACCCCGTTGGTGCAACCCGCCACGAAGGCCTGGAGGCCCGTGGGCGTGCTGAAATCGAGGCGCAGCCTACCCTTCTCGCAGGTTACGGACCTGACCACGCCTCGAAGCCCGATCCACTGGGAGTCCAACGCACCCCCTAGAAGTTCATCCCGGGAGTGAAGGGGGGCGGGAGGAAGCCCCGGATGGCTGATGACCCGCACGGTGCGTTCGACCAGTGTCGGGGCAAACGCATCCGGCTGGGCCTCCCCCTGCAGCTCAACTTCAGTGCCGGCGGGAAGAGCGGGGAAGGCAGGATCGCGGGTAATGGAAACCCCGGCCGTTTCATCCTTCAGAAACCAAATCTGATTGGGCGGGTCGGCGTA
>DMJJ01000104.1 GCA_003452185.1 Verrucomicrobiales bacterium
GGGGGGCGGGAGCCGGGGGGTCGGTTCCGGCATCGGACCAGTGGTGGTCCGACGTGGGCCTAGGACGGACCAGACTTCGGGGGATCCTCCTCTACTGTCGGGGGGGTGCGGAACGGTTGGGTGAGGAGTCGATCGATCCGGCTCTCCGTTGCGTCGCGAAACTCGGGCAACCCGAGGGAGAGCCCCTCCTCGCCGCCCGCGGGATCCTGGCGGTAGGTCCCGAGGAGCCGATCCCACCAAGGCAGGTTGAATCCAAAGTTCGTGTCGGTCTCCTCCGGACGGATCGAGTGATGGATCCGGTGCATGGCGGGGGTGACCAGGAGGCATCGAAGCCAGGGCTCGAGGCGGGCGGGGATATGGAGGTTGCTGTGGTTGAACAGGGCCGTGGCGTTGAGCACGATTTCGAACATCAGGACTGCGATGGGCGGAGCCCCCAGGGCGAGGATCGCCCCGGCTTTGATTCCGAGGGAGAGGAGAATCTCGAGGGGATGAAACCGGGCACCGGAGGTCACGTCGAGATCCAGGTCCGTGTGGTGCATCCGGTGGAGGCGCCAGAGGAGTGGGACGGCATGAAACAGCCGATGCTGGAGGTAAATCACCAGGTCGAGCAGGCCGAGCGACAGGATCACGCGGGCGACGGGGGGCAGCCCTGAGAGGGGAAGGACTCCGAGGTGCCGGCTTTCGGCGAAGAGCGAGATCCCGACGGCTCCGGCTGGCGCAAGAAACCGCACCACAAGGGAGTCGAGGAGGGAAAGCCCGAGGTTGCCGGGCCATCGTTGGGCGCGGCGGAGCGTGCGGCGTCGGGAGGGGGCCAGGCCTTCGGCCAGGGCGAGAACCAGGAAGCAGCCGGCAAAGATTCCGAGCCGCAGCGAGGCCTCGCCTCCAGGCCAGCCTTGAATGGAAAGGGGCGCCATGTCGTTGGCATCCTACCCGTTCCTGGAGGAACGGAAAGCCTCCTGAGCCGTGGGATTTGCGCCTTGTGACCTCCGCGATTCCATGGTTAGGTCTTGAGCATCAGCAACCCTGCATCCCCTATCTCATGATCGTTTTCTGTGCCCGAGTGAGCCCCTTTGCCCGGGGAGTTGTGACTGCGGTGCGGGCAATGGCCGCGGCCTGCGCCAGCCTGGCTATTTCCGGATCCCTCCATGCGGAGTTCCAGCCCAGGGAGGCTGTTGGCCCCTCGAGCCGTCGCACCGCGATTTCCATCACCGAGATCCAGTATGCCCCCGTGCCCCGGGGTGATGGGCGGAACCTGGAGTTCATCGAGCTTTATAACTCGAACCCCTTCATCGAGGACCTCTCCGGGTGGGAGCTGAGGGGGAGCGTCCAATTTGCCTTCCCATCCAACTCGGTTCTCCCTGGAAACAGCTTTCTCGTGGTGGCCGCGGTTCCTGGCGACCTTGCGGCGGTCACCCCGGGGCTGGCCCCGGTGGGGCCCTGGAGCGGATCACTCCCGGACTCCGGCGGGCATCTGCAGCTGGTGAAGCGTTCAGGGGGCATCGTCCTCGACCTGACGTACGGAGTCGAACCGCCATGGCCTGCGGCGGCTGCCGGGTTCGGCCCCTCGCTCGTCCTGGCACGGCCGACCTACGGGGAAGCCGACCCGAGGGCATGGTCGGCGAGCACCCGGGCAGGGGGATCCCCGGGGACCAACGACCCGGCTCCTGCGGGGCCGCTGGAGTCGGTGGCGTTCAGCGAGGTGCTGGCGCGACCCGCCTTCTCCGAGCCGGCCTTCATCGAGCTGCACAACCGCGGCGCGGTTTCCGCCGATCTCTCCGGGTGTCGGGTCTGGTGCGCGTCGGCCACAAACCGGTTTTCAATTCCCGCCGGGACAATCCTCCCCCCGGGTGGCTTTGTCGCCTACCCCCTGGCGCAACTCCCGTTCGCCCTCCGGGGCGACGGTGGAACGCTGGCGCTCTCCACGCCGGATGAGGTCCGGATCCTCGATCTGTTTCCGGTGCGGACCGAGGAGCCGGGAATCAGCGTCGGGAGGTTTCCCGAGGGGGTGGAAAAGGTTCGCTCCCTCGATCATCCCACCCCGGGGGGGCGGAACGCCGGGCTGTTGATGAGGCCGGTCTCGATCAACGAGATCCTCTACCATCCTCCGGTGCAGGCCTCGGGCGGGGAGTTCATCGAACTCTTCAATTCGGGGCTCGCGCCCGTGGATCTGGGGGGATGGAGGCTCTCGGATGGGATCGAGTATCCGTTCCCTCCCGGCACGGCAATCCCGCCGCAGGGGTTCGTGGTCGTGGCAGCCAATCCTGCTCTCTTCACGGCGGCGCATGGCGACATCGCCCCGTCACTCCTCCTCGGACCGTACCGCGGCTCGCTGTCGCACGGCGGCGAGCGGGTCGCCCTCCTGAAGCCGAGCCTGATCGATGCCGGTGGGACAGGGCGGATTGCGTGGGTCGCGGTGGATGAGGTGGTCTATGGCACCGGCGGAGCCTGGGGCAAGTGGTCCGATGGCGGAGGGAGCAGCCTTGAACTCGTGAATCCCCGGTCGGATCATCTCGAGCCGGCCAGCTGGGCCGACAGCGACGAGAGCGCGAAGGCGCCTTGGAGCACCGTGGAATTCACCGGCTACAACGACCAGGTGCATCCCTCCACCCCGACGAGCGATCAGGTGCAGGTCATCCTTTGGGGGGCTGGGGAGATGCTTCTCGATAACTTCGAGGTGCTGGTCAACGGCCAGAACCGGGTGAAGAACCCGTTCTTTGAAACCAACAGCCTCAGCTGGGGAGGGCAGGGGACGCACCGTGGAACCTTCTGGGAAACCAACAGCGGGTACAACAGCCCCCACTCGCTCCACGTGGTCGCCATGGACCGGGGTGACAACGATGTGAACCGGGTCCATGGAACCCTCACCCCGTCGGTTCCGACCAACTCGATCGTGACCCTGCGGGCCCAGGCTCGGTGGCTGGCCGGCACCCCCGACCTCCTGATCCGCCTGCGCGGGGGGGGGATCGAGGCACCGGGCCGGCTGCCGATCCCGGCGAATCTCGGCACCCCGGGTCGCCCGAACTCCCGGCGGGTGGCCAACCCGGGGCCGTCCATCACCGAGGTCTCCCACTTCCCGATCCTCCCCCCCACCAACCAGGCCATCCGGGTGACGGCCCGGATCCTGGACCCGGATGGCGTGGGAGCGGTGCTCCTGCGATACCGGATCGATCCGACCAACACGCTCTTCACGATCCCCATGGTGGATGACGGGACGGGGGCCGATGCCGTCGCCGGGGACCACCTGTACACCGCGGAGATTCCCGGCCAGCGAAAGGGGAAGATGGTCGCCTTCCGGGTGGAGGCGGTCGATCTCCGGGGAGGGGGAGTCCCGGGAAGCTCGGTGTTCCCCCTGGGGGCCCCGCGGCATGAGTGCCTTGTGCGGGTCGGGGATACGAACCTCCTGGGAGGCTTTGCCACCTACCGGATGTGGATCACCCAGAGCAACGTCACCTATTGGTCGAACCGTGAGAAGATGAGCAACGAGCCGCTCGACATCACCTTCGTGTACGGGGGGGATCGCGTGGTCTATGGCGCCGGGAGTCACTACTCCGGGAGCAACTACACGGTCGGGGGGTATGATAGCCCCACCGGAGCGCTCTGCGGCTACGACCTCTTCTTTCCCGCGGACGCCCCGCTGCTGGGTGATGAGCACTGGGTTCTCGACTGGCCGATCCGGGACGACACCGACCAGAGGGAGCAGCTGATGTTCTGGTTCCTGGAGCAGTACGGGCTTCCGAACCATTATCGGCGTTACGTGAACCTGTTCGTGAACGGGATCCAGCGGGGAACGATTTATGACGATGTTCAGCAGCCTGATTCCAACGGGCTGCGCGAATGGTTCCCGTCCGATTCGCAAGGGGTGCTTCTGAAGACCGACTGCTGGGACGAGTTTCTCGACTCGGGGGATGCCGTCGCCGGACTGAACTGTGTGCTCAACACGCTGGAGCGGTTTGTGGCCCCGGACGGCTCGAAAAAGACCTCCCGCTACCGCTGGAACTGGCGCCCGCGTGCCGCGGGAGGGCTTGCGACCGAGTATGACGACTTTTTCACCCTCGTGGACGCGGTGAACTACCCGACCGACCGGGGCTTTGTGGAAGCCGTCCAGTCGGTGGTCGATGTGGAACACTGGATGCGCACCTTCGCGATGAACGACCTTGCCTCCTACTGGGATGGGTTTGGGAACGTCAACGCGAAGAACACCTACCTGTACAAGCCGGCCCGCTCGGGGTGGAAGCTCATCAGCTGGGATTTTGATGTCGGGCTCGGCATCAACTTCAACGACGAGCCGACGCGCCCCCTGTTTGGCGATGTCCTCGACCCGGAGCTCGTTCGGATCTACGCCTCGCCCCAGTTGTTGCGCCCCTACTGGGTGGCGATGGACGAGGCGGTGAACAGCTTTTTCAAGGCCGGGCCCGGGACGGCGGTGGAGGCGATCATCAACTCCAAGTACGCCGCCTTTAAGACCAATCGCATCGCCCTCGCGGAGCCTTCCGCCATCCGGGACTGGATGATCCAGCGCCGGGCCTATATCACCAACCAGCTTCGGGCGGTTGCCGCCCCGTTTGCCCTCACGACCCCCGCCACCCAGCAGTCCGAGAGCCCGGACGGGGTTGTCAGCCTGGCGGGAACCGCCCCGGCAAACCTCCAGTCGATCCGTGTAAACGGGCGGCCGCAGCCGATCACCTGGACGACGGTGACGAACTGGAGCTTCAGCCTCGGACTTCAGCCGGGGGAGAACACGGTGGTGATCGACGGGTTGGATCGCCGGGGGGGTGCGGTGGCGGGGAGCCCGTTGAGCCTTGGGATCCAGTACACCGGGGCCCGCGAAGCGGCCGAAGGGAACCTCCGGATCACCGAGCTCCAGTTCCGGCCGATGGTTCCAGGGAGCGAGTACGTCGAGATCCACAACGCGGCGACCCTGACCACGTTCGACCTCTCGGGCTGGCGCCTCGATGGGGTTCGGTTTGTCTTTCCGGACGGGACCCTCATCCGCCCCGGGGAGTACCTGCTGGTCGTCGGCAACCGGGCCGTGTTCGGTCAGACCTACGGGTGGGATCTCCCGGTTGCGGGGGAGTTTCCCGGGACCCTCAGCGCCCGGGGTGAGCTGATCTCCCTGGTGGAGCCGGGCGGGGTTCTGGGCGGAGACCGGGTGCTGGACCAGGCCTACTACGAGCCGGGGGCCCCCTCGTACGCGGGGGATGCCTCGGGCGGTATGTCGATCGAGCGTGCGGGGGGCGGAGCCGACGGGCTGCGCACCGGCAACTGGACCTCCTCTCCGGGGAGCCTCCCGACTGATCCGGTGACACTCCTGAGTGTCACCGACCGCTGGCGCTATGAGGATTCGGGGGGGGATCCCGGAACCGCCTGGAGGGCCCCGGGGTTTGACGATTCGGCGTGGGCCTCGGGGGCGGGCGGGTTCTATGCCACGACGAACCCGCTCCCGTTCCCGAAGTCGACCCTGTTGCAGATGACCAACAGCGTGGCAGGGCGTCGCGTGGTGACCCATTACCTTCGCACGACCTTCCTGGCCCCGCCCCCGTCGGAGGGTGCCCGCATCCGCCTCCAGCCCTCCTATGATGACGGGGTCGTGATCTACCTGAACGGGGAGGAACTGTTGCGTCGACGGATGCCGGCGACCCCTGTGGGGCCGGGAACCCTGGCTTCAGCGGATGTTCCCAACGCCCTCCTGGAGGCTCCCTTCGAATTCCCTGCCACCCGGCTGCTCCCTGGGACCAACTCCCTCGCCGTGGAGGTGCACCAATCGAAAACCAACAGCACCGACATGGCCTTCGCGGCGTCGCTGGTCTGGGTTCCCTCCCCACTTGCCGGCGGCACCCCTGGCGCCTCAAACCCCCTGGTGGCGGATCTGCCGCCCGTTCCCGACCTCTGGTTGAGCGAGGTTCAGGCCGAGAACATCGCCGGGCCGGTGGACGCCGCCGGGCGGCACTCCCCGTGGGTGGAACTGTACAACGCGGGAAGCGACCCGGTTTCGCTTGGGGGCCTTTACCTTTCCGGGGATGTTGCCGACCCCTGGCGCTGGAGGTTTCCGGACAATGCCACCCTCGGGGCGGGGGAGTTTCGTCTCATCTGGCTGGATGGGGGGAGCGGGGCGGGGATTACCACCGAGCTTCACGCTTCATTCGAAATCCCTCCGAGGCAGGGGGGCGTGTTCCTGTCCCGCCCGGCGGGCGGCGGAGGGGTGCAGTGGATCGACTACCTGCTGTATGAGGGGCTGCCGGCCGGGCGGTCGTACGGAAAGTTTCCCGCCGGATCCCCCCTGGAGCCCCGGGTGTTTGTGGTTTCAACTCCCGGGCTGATGAACAGTGATGCCACGGGCCCGGTGTCCGTCTGGATCAATGAATGGATGGCGGCCAACACCCGGACGGTGGCCGATCCGGCCGATGGGCAGTATGACGACTGGTTCGAGCTCTACAATGCCGGGGCTGCCCCGGTCGACCTCTCCGGGTTCAGCCTGACGGGGAACCTTTCCATTCCGGGCGCGTTCCGCATTCCCCCCGGCTTTGTGATCCCCGGCGGCGGCTTCCTGCGGGTCTGGGCCGATTCGCAAACGGGTGAATCGCGCCCGGGAGGCGATCTGCATGTGAACTTCAAGCTCTCGGCCAAGGGGGATTCCATCGGCCTGTTCGCGCCCGACGGCACGCGGATCGATGCCGTGACCTTCGGGGCGCAGTTGCCCGACATCAGCCAGGGGCGTCTGCCGGACGGCCCTCTCGGGACGCTCGTCTCGATGGAGGTTCCGACCCCCGGGGGGGCGAACACCGGGGATCGGCCCATCGCCGCCCCGATTCAGATTCTCGATGCCGGGTGGGCTGAGGGGGGGGGAGGGCTCGACCTGACCTGGGCTTCGGACGCCGGGGTGTCCTATCGGCTGGAGGTCCGCGAAGGAGTGGAGTCGGGGGCCTGGAGTTCGGTTCCCGGCGATGTCACCGCCTTGGGGGGAAGTGTCACGAAGCGGGATCCGTCGGCCGGCGTGGGAGCGGGATCCCGCTTTTACCGGGTGCGTCGCCTCCCCTGAGACCTTCGGAATCGCCCGGGTCGGGCCCCCGGAACAGTGGGGCCCGGGGCGGGGGAGCTAGAGGGCCTCGATCAGGAGCGCGGTTGTGTTGTCCCGGCCATCGTTTGCGACCGCCTGGGTGACAAGCCGACGGGCCGGGCTCTCGTCCCGCACCCCCGGGGCCGGGGGCCGCAGGAGGTCCAGGAGATGCTCCTCCGACAGCCCCTCGGTGAGACCGTCGCTGCAGATCAGGAACAGGTCCCCGGGCTCCAGCGCCACGGCTCCCACCTGCGGGTCGACAAACTGGTTTCCGCCTCCCAGCGCTTTCTGCAGGACGTTGCGCCGGGGGTGGGTGCGGGCCTCCCATGGGCTGATCATCTGGTTCCGGAGAAGCCACGCGACATGGGTGTCGTCCTGGGTGAGCTGGCGGATCGCACGCTCGCGGCCCGGGAGATAGTAGATGCGGCTGTCACCGACGTGGCCAAAGTACATCCAGCCCGGGGTGAACCAGCAGAGGCTGAGCGTGGTTTCCATGCCCGAGCACTCGGTGTAGCTGTTGCCCACGAACACCAGGGCCCGGTGGATGTCGTCGAAGAGCTTCTCCAGCACGTCGCCGAAGCCTGAGGAGAGGCCTGCCGCCGACTGTTGAAAGGAGCGGGGAAGCAGGGTGGTGATCTTCTCGACGGCGATCCGGCTCGCGAACTCGCCCGCCATCGCCCCCCCCATGCCGTCGCTCACCGCAAAGGCATAGTCAAAGTGGTCGGTCGGGGCGTCGCCGAATTTTCCCAGGTGCCGAGTCTCACGGGAATCGAACTGCAGCCCGAGGAAGGAATCCTCGTTGTTCTTTCGCACCTTGCCCACGTCGGTCCACCCAAACCATCGCAGCTGCGTCGATGGCGGGCGTCCGTCGGGGCGTCCGATCTGGGATTCAAGCGGGTGACTCAAAGCCGGGTAAAATGGTGGAAAACTCGAAATCGATGACGCAAAAGCGGCCGTCCGTCTGGCGATAGGTGACGTTCCGCATGTCGGGATCGTCGTGCCGAACCCCGTAGGTCGCGAGTTCCGCGAACAGCTCCTTGGACCGGGCTTCATCGAGGTGCTCAACCCGGGTGCCGCAGTTCGTGGTCACAATCCGGAGCTTGGCGGCATCGGCCTCAATCAACCTGGGGACGAACCCACACCCCCGGGTCTCGAGAAACCGCAGCACCTTGACCTCCTGGTCGAAACGCTTCTGGGCATCCGGCCCATGGTAGGTCTTGAAGACCCGGCCATCGAAGCTGACCTGGACTGTCGCCCGGAGGGTGTCCTTAACCTTCAGCATGGCAGCGTTTAACCGCGATCGGCGTCCAATCTCTGTCCTCAAGACAGGAGGTCTCAGGCATTCGCCCCGCCCCCCGGCTGCAAATCAACCTACGCCTCGTGCACCCGAGCGCAACGACGATTCATTCCCGATCCATCGCCATGGTCGGATTTATGCATTCTGTTCAATTCGATCCAGAGCGGGCAACCCTGTTTTTGGTGTCGACAAACCCCCGATCCTTTGCAGAAATCGCCTCCCGTCAACGGACTCGGCTACAATCGGTCGATGGATGAGTTCAGGGGCGCACCCTTGGCATCATGCGTGCTTTAGCGGTTCAGAATCAAATGCGGTCATACTTAGCCACACACTCGCAACCATCGTCCCGTGACGATCGAGGATTTGCCGTATCACAGATCATTAGTTAGCAGAGAAACAACCAATCCATAAACATGGCCAAATACAAACTGGAATACATCTGGCTCGACGGGTACTCCCCCGTTCCCAACCTCCGCAGCAAGACCCAAGTCAAGGAGTTCAGCAGCTTTCCGAAACTGGAAGAGCTTCCGAACTGGGGGTTTGACGGCAGCTCCACCCGCCAGGCCGAGGGGCATAGCTCGGACTGCATTCTGAAGCCGGTGGCGGTTTATCCCGATTCCACCCGCAAGAACGGCGTCCTGGTGATGAGCGAAGTGCTCCTCCCCGATGGGAAGCCGCATCCGACCAACTCCCGCGCCACGATCCTTGATGACCCCGATGCCTGGTTTGGATTTGAGCAGGAGTATTTCCTCTACAAGGATGGGGTTCCGTTGGGCTTCCCCAAGGGGGGTGGGTTTCCTCCGCCGCAGGGTGAGTACTACACCGGCGTTGGCTACAAGAACGTCGGCTGCATCGCTCGTGAGATCGTCGAGAAGCATCTCGACCTCTGCCTCGACGCCGGCATCAACCACGAGGGGATCAACGCCGAGGTGGCGAAGGGTCAGTGGGAATTCCAGATTTTCGGCAAGGGGTCCCGGACTGCTGCCGACCAGGTTTGGGTTGCCCGCTACATCCTGCTCCGCGTCTGCGAGGCCTACGGTGTCGATGTGAACTTCCACTGCAAGCCGCTCGGGAAGGATGTCGACTGGAACGGCTCGGGCATGCACTCGAACTTCTCGACCAAGCACCTCCGCGAAGTCGGCGGCAAGGAGTACTTCGAGAAGCTGATGGCGGCGTTCGACAAGTACAAGAACGAGCACATCGCGGTGTACGGCCCGGACAATCATCTTCGGCTGACCGGTCTCCACGAGACCCAGTCGATCGACAAGTTCAACTACGGTGTGGCGAATCGCGGAGCCTCGGTGCGCGTGCCGCACAGCTTCGTGAACAACAACTATCGCGGCTATCTTGAGGATCGCCGTC
>DMJJ01000195.1 GCA_003452185.1 Verrucomicrobiales bacterium
GGTTAGCTGTTGCTCAGGGTCTTCCGCCACCGGGCCAGCTGGCGGCGGACCTCCTTGGTCCCGGGGGCCCCGGGAAGCTGGCGGCGGGCCATCGCGCGGTCGAGGTTGAAGATCTTCATCACATCCCCCGAGAACCGCGGGTCGATGGCCTGGAACTCGGCGAGACTCACCTTGTCGAGCGGCTTGCCCGTGCGTTCGGCATGGGCCACGACGGCCCCGACGACATGGTGGGCTTGACGGAACGGCATCCCCTTGAGGACGAGGTAGTCGGCAAGGTCCGTGGCCAGGAGCGCGGGGTCGGCGGCGGCCGCGGCGCAGGAGGGGCGCACGATGGAGGTGTGCCGGAGCATCCCGTCCATGAGGCGGACGCAGGCACGCACCGTCTCCACGGTGTCGAAGAGGCGTTCCTTGTCCTCCTGGAGGTCCCGGTTGTAGCTCATCGGGAGCCCCTTCAGGAGGGTGAGCAGGGAGACGAGGTTGCCGATGACCCGGCCGCTCTTGCCCCGGGTGAGCTCGGCGATGTCCGGGTTCTTCTTCTGCGGCATGAGGGACGACCCGGTCGTGTAGGCGTCGGAGATCTTGATGAAATTGAACTCGGAGCTGACCCAGAGGATGAGGTCTTCGGATAGCCTGGAGAGGTGGACGGCGAGGAGCGCCGAGAGGCTGCAGAACTCGATCATGAAGTCGCGGTCGCTCACCGCGTCCATGGAGTTCTGGGTCAGGCGGGGGTTGCCCTTCTCGTCGGTGAATCCAAGGAGGCGGGCCACGAGCCCGCGGTCGAGCGGGAGGGTCGACCCGGCGATGGCGCCGCTGCCGAGGGGGCAGACGTTCAGCCGCCAGGCGCAATCCTCAATCCGGGTCCGGTCCCGCTCCAGCATCTCGACATAGGCCAGGAGATGGTGGGCGAGGTAGACCGGCTGGGCCCGCTGGAGGTGGGTGTAGCCCGGGATGACGACATCCGAGAACCGGTCGCCGAGGGCGACGAGGCTCGCTTGGAGGGATCGGATCTCGGGCTCGAGCTCGTGGATCTCGTCGCGGAGCCACATTCGCACGTCGAGGGCCACCTGGTCGTTGCGGGAGCGGCCCGTGTGAAGCTTCGCTCCGGCGGGGACCCGCCGGGTGAGCTCGGCCTCGATGTTCATGTGGACATCCTCGAGCTCGAGCTTCCAGGGGAACTCCCCGCGGAGGATCTCGGCCGCGATCTGTTCCAGGCCTTTCTTGATGGCGCGAAGCTCCTTGGCGGTCAGGACGCCGATCTCCTTCAGCATCATCGCGTGTGCGATGGACCCGAGGATGTCCTGCTGCCAGAGCCGCCAGTCGTACGAGATCGACTGGGAGAACTGGGCGACGTCGGCCGAGGGTCCATCGGAGAACCGGCCGCTGCGGGAGACGGGGGAGCCTTTCTTCATGTCGTTCTGGGGGTCACTCTGATCGGCCGGGCCGGAGGGGGCAACGTTGGACTTCGGGTCGAGCCGGTTTCTTGGGCGTCCGTGGTCGGGTTTCATCGTGCGGACCGTTTTGCCTGCAGCGCCTTGAGGAGCTTGGACAGGGGGAGTGTGTTGATGACATCGTCGCGGGTGAGCCAGCCTTTGCGGGCGATCCCGGCGCCGAGCCGCAGGTAGGTGGCGTGGCCGCTCCGGTGGGCGTCACAGTTGATGACGCATTTGACGCCCCGCTTCCTGGCGTAGGGCCAGAGCCGCCAGTCGAGGTCAAAGCGCATCGGGCTGGCGTTGAGCTCAATCCAGGTGCCGGTCTCGGCGCACGCATCGATCACCGCGCGCTGGTTCACGGCGTAGCTCTCGCGTTGCAGGAGAAGGCGGCCGGTGAGGTGGCCGAGCATGTGGACATGGGGGTTCTCGGCCGCCCGGATCAGCCGCTGGGTCATCTCGGCCTCGCTTCCACCGAACCCCTGGTGGATGCTGGCGACGACGACATCGAGCTCGGCCAGCAGGTCGTCCTCAAAGTCAAGGCGGCCGGCTGCGAGGATGTCGACCTCGCTCCCGGTCAGGAGCCGGAAGTCGCTTCCCTCGTCGGCGAACCCCTGGTTGATCTTCCGCACGGCCACGATCTGCTGGCGGAGCCGGTCCGGGTCGAGGCCCCGGGCCTGGAACGAGGAGCGGGAGTGGTCGGTGATCCCCCAGTAGTCGCAGCCGAGCTCGTGGACCTGGGCGGCGATGTCCTCCAGCGGCTGGATGCCGTCGCTCCAGTTGGAGTGGTTGTGGAGGGACCCCCTGAGGTCGGTCCACTCGAGCAGCCGGGGGAGACGTCCCGCCTCGGCGGCCTCGAATTCGCCCAGATCCTCGCGAAGCTCGGGCGGGATCGGTTGGAGGTCGAGGGCGGTGAAGATCTCCTCCTCGGTGGAGCAGGGGAGGGCGAGGGCCGGGTCGCGGGTTTCCTCGTTCGACCGGAAGAGCCCGTATTCGTTGAGCCGGAGGCCGCGGGCGATGGCCCGCTGGCGCATGACGATATTGTGCTCCTTGCTTCCGGTGAAGTAGGCCAGCGCAAAGGGGTACTCCCGGTCGCTGACGACGCGGAGATCGGCCTGCAGCCCCTCTTGAAGCACGATGGTGGCCTTGGTCTCCCCCCGGGCCACGGCCTGGAGGACGCCGGGCTGGGTGGAGAAGAACTCAATCACCCGGGCCGGGTTTTTGGAGGAGGCGAGGAAGTCGAGGTCCCCGATGACCTCCTTCCAGCGACGGGCGCTCCCGGCGAGCCCGCATCGGATGACATCCGGGTGCCCTCGAAGCGACTCAAGGATCGGCTCCGCCGCCGCCAGCGCGTCATCGAGGTGGTGCCGCGAGGCGTATTGTTTCCGGAAGGCGATCCCCTCGAGGATTTTCGCCTGCGTCTTCTCCCCGAAGCCGGTGAGGGTGGCAACCCGCCCCGCACGGCAGGCCTCCTCGAGCTTCCCGAGGGAATCGACCTGGAGATGGTCGTGGAGCGCCTTGACCTTCTTGGGGCCGAGGCCGGGGATCTGCAGCAGGTCAAGCAGCCCCGGGGGAAGGGAGGCCTTGAGGGTCTCGTGGTAGGGGAGGCGTCCCGTGGTGACGAGCTCGGTGATCTTCTCCTGGAGGGCCTCGCCGATCCCCTTGATGGATCCCAGCCGCTGCTCGGCGACGAGGACCTCGAGCGGCTCCTCGAGGGACTCCACCGTCCGGGCCGCGTTGGCATAGGCGCGGGTCTTGAAGGGGTTCTCCCCTTTCAACTCGAGAAGCGTGCCGATCTCGGCCAGCACGTCCGCCACCTGCGACTTGTCCATGTCCCCCGAGCCTACAGGGGGAGGGGGAGGAATACCAACCCGAAGGTTTTACTTCAGGTAGTCGAGGAGCGACTGGTTGAGGATGGCCGCCCCGCTCTTGATGGCGGCCTGGTAGGCGGTCTGCGTCCGGTTGAGCCGGGTGACGGTGTCGGCGATGTCGACGTCGACCTCCTTGGAGACCGCCCCCTCGAGGGAGACCTGCTCCTGGGCCGCCATCGACTTGGCGGTGTCGAGCTGGGCCTGGAGGGCGCCGTTGATCCCGACGTGGATGAGGAGGTTGTCCTCATCGGCGGCCAGCGAAGGGTTGACGACGTTCTTGATGGCGGTGGTGTCCCCCGCGTTCAGGGCATCCCGCAGGGCGATGAGGTGGTTGAACAGGTCGGCCCCGTAGCGGGAGTCGGCGATCATCCCGCGCGGCCCGCTTCCGGTGGAGTTGGAGCCCAGGACGCTGGCGCTGGCGGTGAGTCCCTGCGCGATCTCGTTGTTCGTGGGGGTGGCGTTCCCCTGGTAGGCCACGGCGGTCACGTTGCCCGAGGCATCGCTGGTCTCCACAAACGGGGGCTGGTTGCTCAGGGTGCCGCCAAAGAGATAGTCGCCGCGGAACTTCCCGTTCGCCGCCTGGACCCCGGTCTTGATCAGCTGGTTGACCTCCGTGGCCATGATCTTGAAGTCGGTGGTGGAGTTGATTCCCCCCGCCCGGGTGGCCAGCTCCTGCGCGCGGGTGAGGAGGTTCTTCAGCGAGTTCACCGTGCTGTAGGTGACGGTGGCCTGGTCCTTCAGGTCGGCGATGTTGTTCTGGTACTGGCCAAGGACCTGGGAGTCGCGCTGCAGGTCCATCACCCGGTGCATGGCAGCGGGGTCGTCCTCGGGGTTGCGGATCCGCTGCCCGGTGGCGGCCTGGGTGTTGAGCTGCGTCTCGCGGTAGGTGAGGCGGCTCAGCTGGTCGGTGAGGGAGTTGGGAAAGGTGTTTGAGGTGACGCGAAACATGGCGGTCTCTCTGGGGTGGGGTGTTGTGTGGCCTTAGCGTCTCAGGGGTCCCTCGGGATGAGGCTCAGCGTTTCATGGAAAGCACGATGTCGAGCATGTCATCGACGGTGGTGATGACCCGGGCGGAGGCGGCGTACGCTTTCTGGAACTTGCTCATGTCGGTCATTTCCTCATCGATCGAAACCCCCATCAGGGAATCCCGCTGCTGGAGGAGCATGTTCTGGACAACCTTCTGGGTTTCCCCCTGGCCGTTCACATTGGCGAGGGACTGTCCCAGGGTGGCGACGATGCCGTTGAACTTCTGGCTGAAGGTTTGTCCCCCCAGCGCGGCCTGCGGGGTGGTGGCCAGCTGGGAGAGCTGGAGGGCGACGGTGTTGTCCCCCACGGCCCCGGAGACGCCGCTGGCCTGGACGAGCTGCGGGTTGCCGTTGAGGGCGCTGTTGAGGGCGATGTTTGCGGAGCCGGTCCCGGTGAAGAACGGGGCTCCGGTCGTGCCGGTCAGGCTGAAGCCGCCGGAATGGATCGTGTTGACCTGGGAGATGACCAGGGCGGCCAGGGAATCGATGTTGGTCCGGAGGGTGGCGAGGGCGCCGTCGCGGGTGCTGATGGTCCCCTCCATCGAGCCGGCTGCGAGGGCCACGGGGGTGGCGCCGGTGGTGGTGCGGACGAGCATCTGGCCCCCCCCGGCGTTGTAGGTCTGGAGGGTGTCGAGGACGGTGCGCCCGGTGACGAGGGTGGAGGCGCCGATGCTCACGCTCAGGACGTCGTTGGCGTCGCGGGTGACGCTGATCTTGGCGAGCTTGGAAAGCTCCTCCAGTTTGGCCTGGCGCTGGTCGCGCAGGTCGTTGGCCGGGCCGTTGGTCCGGTTCTCGATGTCGGAGATCTTGTCGTTGAGCGAGGCGATGTCCTTCAGGAGCCCGTTGGCGGCGCTGACATCCGCATCGAGCGACTGGTCGAGGGTGTTCTTCAGGTTGGCGAGCCGGGTGTCGGTCTGGTTGAAATTCGAGGCAAGCGACTTGGCGTTTTCCAGGAGCACGGTGCGGGCCGTGGGATCGCTTGGATGGGCGGCGACGCCGGCAAAGCTGTTGAAGAGCTTGGTGATCCCGTCGGCCAGTCCGAACTGGCCGGCGAGGGAGGTGGCTTTCGAGGCGGCGTCCGTGCCGGAGGCGCTGCGGTCGAGTTGCTGCCCAAGGTTGGCCTGGGCGTACTCAAGGGCCCGCTGCTGGCTGTCGAGCGAGCCGCTGACGCTCAACTCGGACATCACCTGGTCGTCCAGGATCTGGTCGCGGAGCTGCTTGATTGAGGTGACGGTCGCGCCGGTTCCCTGTGGGCCGATGGCGGTCGGGACGGTGAGCGAGGTCTCGACCTCGATCCGCTGCCGGCTGTAATTCGGGTTGTTGACATTCGACAGGTTGTGGCCTGCCACCTCGACGCCCATCTGCTGGGTCTGGAGGGACCGGGCGCCGAGCCCCAGGGTTCCGAAGAGTCC